>DPLR01000537.1:0-223 GCA_003541895.1 Cytophagales bacterium
CCGACTCTCGATTGAGTGATTCCTCGGCGGGTTTGGGCTGCTCCTGTGCTTTTGCTACTACAGTGGCAACCGTTAATGTTTGAACTAAGACTTCGAGAAAAACTCTATCAATAAAGAATGGTTTTTCTTGTAGGCGTTCCAACTGTAAAAGCGCCAGATTCATAACGTCAACTGGATTTGTGGTTTCCGAAGTTTGGTTTAAGAATTCAAAAGCTTCGCTATT
>DPLR01000537.1:446-3753 GCA_003541895.1 Cytophagales bacterium
TTAAGAATTCAAAAGCTTCGCTATTTAATTGATATCCTGCTGCAATTGTTGCTTCGATAGCTTTCTGTAAATTCTCTTTCCCGCTCATTTGAATCTGTTCGCTTAGCCAACATGTTGCTGTCTGTATGTTTAAGCTGTTATGCTTCTTAGTTATTTACCGTTTTTCATTTGCAGAACAATATTTTATAATTCAAGTTTGTTACTGATTCCTTGGTCTTTCCAAATTTTTTAATTTAGCTTAGTTATTCCGAGCTAATTTAGTTTATATAATCCATGTATAGTTTAGATTTGTTATATCTCGCAAGAGGAAACTGTTATGGGAGATCTGCGCAAAGTTCAACAAACTCCAACAGGGACATTTTTCGTTTGTTTGCCAAGAGACTGGGCTAAACAAAACGGTTTAAAAAAAGGCACATTGGTAAATTTGGATGTCACAAGCGATGGCAAGCTTTTGGTTGACTCACAATATGCTGCTGAACCTCCAGCCAAAACTACCTGCCTAACTGTTGGTCCTTATTTAAGTCGAGAAATTATTGGCCGTTACCTGCTAGGTTACGATACTATCGATATAGCGGCAAAAGATCGAATTGATTCCGAAGTTAGAAAAATTGTTAAATCAACCGCAAGTTCACTAGCTGGCTTAGAGATTGTTGAAGAAACAAGCGCAAAAATTTCTCTACAGACTTTAATGCAGCAACCTTCAGGCTTTATACCAGAAAAAATTCTGAATCGAAATTACTCAATTGTAGCTGGAATGACCCGAGATGCAGCCAACGCATTGATTTACGGTGATATAGAGCTAGCGAAAAATGTAATTGATCGTGACGCAGAAAGCAACAAACTTTATTTTTTGCTAGTTAGAATTCTGCGGACAATTATACAGAATCCTCAATTGAGTGAAAAACTCAGAATTACTCCAATCGAATGGCTCGATTATCGATTAGCTGCAAGTCTAATTGAAGGTATTGGCGATGCTTGCGTTCAAGTGGCTTCAAAAACCATAATACTCAACGGTTTTAAGCCCTCGGCGGAACTTCAAAAGCTCCTTATAGATTTGCAGAGTATCTGCTGTGAGGCTCATGAGCAAGCACTAAAATCATTTGTAACTAAGGACATAGCTGTAGCAGAGAATGTACGTAACCAAAAAGAAAAAATCGACACCATCTACACAAACATCGAGCAAGAAGCGGCTAAATCCTCAATAGGGTTGCTTCCCCAGATTTTAGCAGCAGTATCTTTCCTTAGGCAAAGTTACGAACGCAGTGTAGACATGGCAGATCTTGTCGTTTAATACTTTCCAGGTTTTTATTTTTTGCACTGGTAAAGAGTTAAATTTCAAAGTTTGTATTCACATCTGGGATACCATATATGCCAACTATTACTGAAAAAGTGGCTAACGCACTTTACTTATCTGGGTGTTTAAAGTTTGGAAATTTTAAGATTAAATCAGGAGTAACAAGCCCATACTATATTGATCTTGCCCGTCTGCTGGCAGCTCCTAAGCAGTTATGTTCAATTGTGGAAGTTGCTGCTGAGCAAGTTAAGCAGATAATGGCCTCTGAAAAAATAGACAAATTAGCTTCTATCGAGCTTAAGGGCGCATTGATAGTACCCAGTATCGCGTGCAAAACAAACCTACCTTGCATTGTTGTCCGCAAAGAAGCGAAGGCCTATGGTGTTATAGGTAGAATAGCAGGCGCCGAGGTCGTAAAGGGCGATAATATCTTGTTCTTTGACGATGTTATAAGCGAAGGGTGTTCCAAAATTGAAGGAATAAAGCCTTTGCAAGAACTCGGAGGCAAAATCAAGCACATATTGGTTGTTGTAAACCGAGAGCAAGGTGGAAAGGAAAACTTAGAAAAACTCGGCTACAATGTACATGCATTAGCCAAAGTCAGCGATATGGTAAATTCGCTGCAAAGAAACAAGCATATTTCTAATGAACAAAAGATCAAAGTTTTAGAATTCGTAAGAAACTCTAGGGCTGAGAAGAATACCAAGTAATAATTTTCTCTGAAATAACGGCAGAACAACCTGATCTTATGAGAGCTTCTCTGAGCTCACTATATACGTCTAATTCCAACTTTGTCCCGAGATTATTCTTGAATACTCGCAATATAAAGTTAACAGTCTATGCTGTATTACTTCAAGCGATGTTCTAAATTTTCAACCGCATGTTTATTTGGGTGCCCTTCACATGAATATTGCCTTCAAGGAAGAAGCAGATTATGGATATGCAAAAACAAGTGACTCAAGCCCTGCTAAAACCGGAAGCATATCCCGAAGAAACAAGTAAAATAGAATTAATACAAACCCATATCTCATTTGTCTTCTTAACAAAGAATTTTGTTTACAAAATGAAGAAAGCGGTAAACTTTGGCTTCTTAGATTTTTCTACACTTGATAAACGACACTTTTATTGCGTAAAGGAATTAGAGCTTAACAGACGGCTTTGCCCCGACGTCTACCTTGAAGTTGTACCTGTAAACAAATCAGACATTATCAAAATAAAAGGTAGTGGTGAAACCGTTGAATACGCTTTGAAAATGAAAAGACTGCCTCAAGAAAAAATCATGACGCTTCAACTAAAGGAAAACAAGGTAGATAAAACAACAATTAATACCTTAGCAAAAATCATTGCTAACTTCCACTCCAAAGCGCAAACAAACCCTGAAATAAACGAGTATGGTTCACTAAAGATTGTCAAGATTAATTGGGATGAGAATTTCGATCAAACCCAAAAATACATTAACCAAACAATTTCGAAAACAGATTTCCAGTTTATCCAAAACCAAATTAATAGTTTTATAGAATGCAAAAAAGAACTTTTTGATACCAGAATTAAAAGTGGCAAAATACGGGATTGCCATGGTGATATGCATTCCGGAAATATTTTCTTAACAGAGAACATTTGCATTTTTGATGCCATAGAATTTAACGACAGGTTCAGATATTCAGACGTAGCCTCAGATGTAGCATTTTTAGCCATGGATCTAGATTTCCAAGAAAAGCAGCAGCTATCAAATTATTTCATTAAAAGCTACGTAGCTTACTCTGAAGACTGTGATTTAAAGTTGGTTTTGAACTTCTATAAATGCTACCGAGCGTATGTGCGTGGCAAAGTAATTAGTTTCAGAATAGACGATCCAAATGTAAATGTTGAGGAGAAGATTGCCGCTATCAAAGAAGCACAAGCTTACTTCAAACTTGCCTCTGAATACTCAAAAAACCTTTAGATAGCTTTTATGGAACTTGGTTACTGTTCAATTCGGGATTTTCACTGTTTCCACAACACATGGCATTTTGT
>DPLR01000162.1 GCA_003541895.1 Cytophagales bacterium
AAATGGCCAAACATTCAGCCATACGTAAGAATATTTCTCTTTACGAAAGAAATTGACATTCGTTAAATAAAGGACTTCCTCAAAAAGGAGAAGGGGGTTTTTTAATTCCCCTTCTTTTCTAAGGTTTTGATTTTATTAGGTTCAGGCTTTTCTGACAGTTTCTGAATCAGCAACTCAACAGCCTTTTCAAGTTGTTCATCGCGACCCTTCACTAGATTTTCATAGCGGTTTTTTACTTTATAAGTTGGCTCAAGCTGAGTGTTCTCTAAGAATTTTCCATCAGGACCAACCATACCCACTTGTGGAATCCCGAAAACCAAGGTCGGATCAATTTGTTGTTCCCACCACACGGCTGTTCCTGTTCCCGGCACTGGCATCCCTACAGTCATACCTAATTGCTTCACATCATACGCATAAGGAAACATGTGCGCATCAGAGTAATTGCTCTCACCGATCATTACTGCGGAAGGTTTAGTCCATTTGAACTGAGGCTCGAAGCCGATATACTGGCCGCGCGGAATTACATCCATGTATTTTTTGCCACTTAAAAACGTTGATAAATCTTCGTGCAGCCAACCGCCTCCGTTGGATCTTGTATCAACAATAAGTGATTCTTTGTTCGCATGCTTACCCAAGGCTTCTTCATAAACTACGCGATAGCTCGGATCATTCATTCCACGCACGTGAATGTATCCTACTTTTCCTTTCGAGAGACTATCTACTTCATGTGCACGGTTTTCTACCCAACGTCTGTAGAGCATTTCACTTTCCTGGCCAATAGAAACTGGCTTAACCACTTCCTCCCATCTGTTCTTGGTTGCTGGATCATATAAAGTTATCAATGTATTTTTCCCGGCTTTGTGATTGAGGAATTGGTGTATGTCGGCATTTGAATTGAGATCATCGTTATCAATCTTTTCAATGATCGTTCCTTTTTTAACTTTTGAGTCGGCATGATCGAAAGGTCCTTTCTTCAAAACGGTAGCAATCCGAACTCCATTTCCTGAAAAGTTTTGATCGTAAATTAAGCCAAGCGAAGCTGTGGCATCACCATTTTTAGTATCAGGACTGTAGCGGCATCCGGTGTGAGAGGCATTGAGTTCACCGAGTAACTCGCTGAGCATTTCAGAGAACTCCCAGTTGTTGCTGATGTGTGGTAAAAACTTGGCGTATTCTTTTTTGTAGAAAGCCCAATCTACGTTGTGCAGTTTTACATCGTAAAATTTCTTGAGCACTTGGCGCCAAGCATGATCATAGATGTAAGCGAGTTCTTGCTGTTTGAATAACTGCATCTCGCCATTGATGCCGATGGGTTCTTTCTTTCCTGATTCAGCATCAACTGAATTTGGTTTGCCGTCAACTAGCACATATAATTTTTTGCCATCGCTGCTCGAAGAAAGGTTGCTTGCGTTGTCTCCGAGTTTTGTTAAGATTTTTGTTTCGCGTGTGCGCAAGTTGGTCGTCCAAAGATCAACTCCTTTTTCGATGCGCGCGAGATAAAATAATTTTTCTCCGTCATTAGAAACGATGGCATCATTCAAGAAAGTAGAGTGAATGGTAAGTTTTGCTTTACGATCTTCGATTCCATTTAAATCAATTACAATGTCGTTTGATTTGTCTTCTTCTTTTACAGTCGTCTTTGGTTTGTTTTTATCATCTTGTTTTTCATCCTTCGGTTTCTCTTTGTCCTTGTCTTTTTCCTTCTCTTCTTTTTCTTTCAACAATTTGTAATCAGCTTCGCTCAAACGGAACCGATCATACGCTTCTTGGGTAAAGAACATTCCATACGCGTCACTGCTGGCGCCCCAGCTTCCATGATTTTTCAATCCATCACGATCACTGAACCACACCATCATTTTTCCTTTCATCATCCAGCGCGCACCGCCATCATTGTAGCCGCTCTTGGTGAGATTGATTATTTCACTATTGCCAGCCGAGCTCACCAAACCCACTTCGCCAATCCAGTGATTGTCCATTAAGAAGTCTACCAAAAACCATTTGCCATCAGGCGACCAACTATAATACTGATCTCCATCGCTATACGAATAATTTTTATTGCCCGGCATGATTGTGCGTGTGGCCTTTGTTGCCAGGTTGATTACTTTGAGTGTGGTTCGTTCTTCTAGGTAAGCGACTTCTTTTCCATCAGGTGAAAATTCAGGTTGAAACTCTTCGGCATCGGTAGCCACCACGGGTTCCTCTTTCAAAATAGTTGATGCATAAAAGTAAGGTTCTTCTTTTCGCACAATCGAAGTTTTGTAAACGTTCCAGTTGTTGTTGCGTTCACCGGCATACACCAAGTTTCTTCCATCTTTGCTGAAGTTTACCGTGCGCTCTTGTTCAGGAGTGTTCGTAATTCGTTTAGTGACTCCGCCCTCCACTGAGGTAACAAAAATTTCACCGCGCACAACAAAGGCTACTTCTTTTCCATTGGGCGATACGGCCATTTCGGTAGCACCGCTGCTGATCGGAATAAATTCATACGGGTTTAATTTCCCTTCTGTTTGAATTTGAATATTCACTTTTTGGGGTTGCTCACCTTGCTTTGATAGGTAGATTTCTCCGTCATAAGAAAAGCAGAGCGTTCCGTTGGAAGACATCGTGAGGAAACGCACCGGATGATTTTTGAAACTCGTTATTTGAATTTTCTCTTTGTTCCCTTTCAACGCCATTCGATACACATTAAACGAACCACCCTCTTCGCTGAGGTAGAACAGAAAATTTTCTGGTGCATCGACAACTGGATTGCGATCTTCTCCGGCAAACGTGGTCAACTGAGTATGACTTCCGGTTTTCACATCGTACACCCAAATGTCGCGTGCAATGGAAGATTGATGATGTTTTCTCCATGGATCTTCATAACCTTTGCGATCGTGATAATAAATTTTTGAGCCACTGGCATTGTACACCGCAGCTTCTGACGGTGTGGTAAGCACCATGTTGTTTCGCCCGCCATTGATTGATACACTGTAAAGTTCAGGCATGGCACCATTGGGAAAATCAGCGTATGAGTCTGAATCAACTCTTCGTGAATTGAATAAAATATTTTTTCCATCGGGTGAAACAGAGGTGGGGAAATCGTTGGCTGAGTGATAGGTTAATCGGGTGGGCAAACCACCGGAAGCAGCGATACTGTAAATGTCAAAATTGCCAAAGCGATCAGAGGCAAATGCAATTGTTTTTCCATCGGGCAACCACACCGGCATGAAATCATGTGCGGGATGAACTGTAACAGGAGTCGCTTTTCCACCTGATGAATTGACAAGGTATAAATCGCCTTGGTAGGTGAAAACAATTTGTGATCCATCGGGTGAGATGGAAGGATAGCGTAGCCACAATGGATTTTGCGCACTTAGTGTAGTGCATATCATCGTGAAAAGAGCGGGAAGTATTTTCATGTTGGAAATTGTTTTGGCAAGTCAAAACAACCGAAATATTCCAAATCCTGAAATAGAATTATTACCAATGGAAATTTAAGGTTGTCCAAAGACGTGATTTAATATCACCAAAGTTGGGTGGTTCTGGTGTTTTAGGCCAAACTTTAATAAGTTTACTCGTCTATTTGGTGGAAATAAAGAAGAACACATTAGAAAATCCTTTTTTAAAGGATCTTGGTTATACCATTCTTTTCGGAGCCTTGTCCGCAATGTTGGGCTCAGTGCGCATTCAAATTCCAGGTTTTGAGGGGTATAGCGATTTGCGAGAGATACCGCTGCTCGTTAGCATATTCTACATTCGGAACCCTCTTTTTATCACAGGTCTTAGTCTGATTACTTTGTTGGGTACGGTGCATCCTTCGGTGGCAGTTTTTCTTGAACATTTTGTTAGCTTATTTTTTTCTTGGTTTGCGTATCATGCCATTGAAAAAAGAAAGATGCCCAATGTGTTGCTCGGAATTAGCTGGATGCTGACCACCGTATTGTATTACGGGGCATTCCTTATTCCACTTTCGATTTTCGCTCGCCAATTACTTGGCATTAGTACGGCAACCAAAAATTTCATCGATTCATATTGGTCGGTACTATCTTCAGTCAAATTTGAGATGGTGGCATCGGCTGTCGTTTCCAGTTTGTATTTGATGCGTTTTGAAGTCACCCAATCGTTGGAAACGGCCAACAAAAACCTAGAAGATACCGTGAGGAAAAGAACTCAGCAGCTTTCTGAAGCGAACGAAGAACTGAAGACGTTGAATCAAGAACTGCTAGCCTCAAACGAAGAAGTGGCTGCGCTCAATGAAAATCTGAAAACGATGGTAGAAGAGCGCACCAAAAAAATCAATCATCAGTTGACGAAGTTGATGGAGTACTCGCACATGAACTCACACGAAGTGCGCGCCCCGCTTGCGCGAATGCTAGGGCTTCTTTCCCTTCTCAAAATTGAAAACAACGAAGAACAACGGAAGGAACTAAACGATCGACTTTACGCTGCATCACAAGAACTTGATGACGTGATCAAGAAAATGAATCGATTGTTGGAGACGGACGAGAGGTAGTTCTGGATGCTTGATCCCAGTTTCTGAATAGCAGTGTGAGTTTTGATCAGATGCTTTTACTTGTTTACTTTAGGTAACTAAACTCATCCAGATTTTTTATTATGAAGCCATTCAAATCTCGTTTGATCAAGACCATTACTTTACTTGCGGTAGGGTTCATTCTTCTTTTTCTTTTTCGTTTCATCTATGGCTACACCACAGGCTTGAACGAATTTCAGGAAGAAGATTTTTCAAATTTTTTTAACGACAACGAAAACGTATCCTTCAAAAGGAATTACGCTAGTGACAATTATAAATTCAAAAGACTAGAACTTACCTCCTCTGCAAATGCAGTGACTCAGCCGCATGAGTTTGATGTGAACCAGAAATACGAGAAGACAGCAACTGTAAGAAGTCGTTCGAAAGAATTTGAAAAAGATGAGAAACAGGTAAGAGCGACAATAAAGAAATTCAATGCTATTATTCAATACGAACAGAATGCTGGGCGAACGGGTAATCGAAGTATCCATTTTCTGATTGGCACACCGCCAGAAAAATTTGATTCGCTCTATAACGAAGTTTTGAAAATTGGAATTGTTCGATCGAAGGAAATCACAAAGATTGACAAGACCAATGAGTATAAAAATTTGAATGCGAAGAAGGCTTCATTGGAAATAACGCGTCAATCATTGTTAGATATTAAAAAGCAAAACGGTAAGATTGACGAATACATCAACCTTCAAAACCGCATACTAGAGATTGAGCAAGAACTTCAGTCACTCGGTGTTCTGCTTGGCGACTTTAATGAAGAGAATGAATTCTGCACTGTAAAATTTTCACTCTCCGAAACCCACGAAGTCAAAGTCAGTTTCTTGCATCGAGTGAAAGTAGCGTTTGAATGGACAGTGCAATATTACCTACTAATATTGTGCATCGGTGCTGCTGCAGCGGTATTTGGATTTTTCTTCCTACTTATCATTGACAAGTTATTGCCTTCAATTCTGAGTAAATTGAATTCTTAAGCATAAAGGCCAGTTTGAATCTTCAGATTACTATAGAGCGTTAGAGAATTTCTAAAAACTATTTTTTCAGTTCAGCGATAACTCTCTCCAACGTGTTAACGCCCCAATGCTCAATGTATTTCCCATCTTCAATTCTTACAATGTCAATCACATCAATGCGAACGGGTTTGTTGGTTGCTGCAATTCCAAAGATGTTTCCCAGATGTGTGCCGATAATTGCTTTGCGGGTAGTTACTTTATCACCTTCAGCAAGCTGATCATAAATCTCGACTTTCAAATCTGGAAAAGCGGGATGTAAAATATTTTTAAACGTATTCCACATCCCATCTGCTCCGTTTGAACCTGCTGGCGCGGTTCGATTCACAAAATCCGGATGCATCAATTCCTTGAACGAATTTTCATTGCACTGCTCAATCACTTCTTTGTTGAAGCGTTTTACAATTTCTTTGTTTTGTTCGATTGAGGACATCAAATAAAAACTAAACTTTCACTTCTGTTTTATTCATCACTTTCTCCTGAATTTGAATTGACTCATGATGAACGAGTCTGAGTAGATCGCGGGTGAAGCCTTCATCTAAGCCCATTGCCTTGCCAAGTGTCACTCGTGTTTTGATGATCTCATCCCAACGGCCAACCTGTAAAATGGTAACGTTATTCTCTCTTTTGTATTGACCGATCTTCTCAGAGATTTTCATTCGAGAGGCTATCTTTTGCATGATCTCATCATCCAGATGGTCGATCTGATCACGCAACACACTGAGCGTGTCTTTGAACATTTTGTTTTCGCTGTCGGCCTTGCGAACAACCAATTCGCTCACAATTTTTCCGAGAACGGCCGGAGTGATTTGTTGCTTGGCATCGCTCCAAGCAGCATCTGGATTGATGTGACTTTCAATCATCAATCCCGACATATCAAGGTCAAGTGCTTTTTGTGAGATGAAAGAAATCAACTCACGGTTGCCCCCAATATGACTAGGGTCGCAAATAATTTCTAATTCGGGAAAACGCGTTTTCAATTCAATGGCAATATCCCACATTGGCAAATTGCGGAAGGGTCCTTTTTCCGAAGAAGAAAATCCGCGGTGAATAGCTGCCATTGTTTTGATGCCTGCTTTGTGCAAGCGCTCCATAGCGCCAATCCAAAGTTCAAGATCGGGGTTCACCGGATTTTTCACCATCACTGGTATGTCAACTCCTTTCAATGAGTCGGCAATTTCCTGAACCGAAAAGGGATTCACGGTAGTGCGCGCACCAACCCAAAGAATATCAACGCCTGCTTTCAAACTCGCTTCTACGTGTGCGGCATTGGCAACTTCAGTTGTTACGGGAAGACCGGTTTCCTTTTTGGCAGCCATCAACCATTGCAAGCCCACATCGCCAGCACCTTCGTACTGACCTGGCCGTGTACGCGGTTTCCAAATGCCCGCGCGCAGTGCGTGCACTTTTCCGGTAGCGGCAATTTGTTTGGCGGTAGCGATCGTCTGCTCTTCTGTTTCAGCACTGCACGGTCCGCTGATGATGATCGGCTTATCTACTTTAAGCCATTTGGCGATTGATTCGAATTTCATGTTTGATTGAATTAAGAGTTAAAAAAATTGTCTTTTGTTTTTATTTTTTGTTTTGAGTTTATCCTTTCAAAATTCTTTTGATGTCGTTGGCTTTGGTCATGATGTTGTGCAGTTCTTTGGCATCACGCTTTTGCAAAAAATATTGAAACTTCTGCAAGTGCATGATGTACTCCAGCAACGCCTGACTTAAGTATTCTGCGTTCTGTTCAAAAATTGGTGCCCACATATCGGGCGAACTTTTGGCCAAGCGCACCGTTGACGCAAAACCACTGCCTGCGAGATCAAAAATATTTTTTTCGTCTTTCTCAATGTCGAGCACAGTTTGCCCGAGAAGGAACGAACTTACGTGCGAGAGATGCGAAACGTAAGCCACGTGTTTGTCGTGTTCCTCCGGTTCCATGAAAATGGTATTCAACCCCAGTGCTTTAAAAACTTTTTCAGCCACCGACAATGCGTGTGATGATGACTTATCTCGCTCGCATATAATATTTGTTTTGCCTTCGAACAGCCCATCAAACGCGGCAGTTGGTCCTGAAAATTCTGTTCCAGCAATTGGATGTGCAGCTACGAACTGATTTCTCTTCGGATGATTGCTTACCGATTTGCAAATTGATGTTTTTGTTGAACCGGTATCAATGACTACTGTGTTCTCGCCAATCGTGTCAAGCATGAACGGCAACAGTGCGCTGGTAGCATTCACGGGAATGGATACAATCACAAGATCACTTTGCTCGAGAAAATCATTTTCAGAAATTATTTTATCAACCAGGCCTAGCTCTAACGCCTTCGCTGCGTTCGCTTCATTTCGATCGATGCCCAGCAACGTAGTGGCAATGCCTTTCTTGCGAAGTGTGATCGCCATTGAACCACCAATCAAACCTAAACCGATGATTGTTACTTTCATTTGGAGACAGTATTGAGTAGTGAGTCTTGAGTAGCGAGAAGTTGTTGCTTGAATTTTTGAATTCGCCCTAATGCCTCGTTCAATTTTTC
>DPLR01000145.1:0-756 GCA_003541895.1 Cytophagales bacterium
GACAACCGATAGGAGGAGATTTCGGATTTTCAATCGAACTGGTGGAAGACATTTTGAATTCTCCTATTTGGGATTTTCCAGATGTTAGCCGTTTTGGTATCGATATTTTTGAAACTCTAACTGCTTTGGCCAAGGGATATGAAGTAAAGCAAGCACTTTTAGGAGTGAAGAATCATGATGCTAAAGATCCTTCAAGCCAGCTAGCCTCCATGTTCCTTCAAGTAATAAACACAATGTTCACATGCATAGAACAATACGAGTCAGTCTGGAACAAAATAAATAGCATTTCTAAAACGCCTATGTCTGGCGAAGCTAAATATAAGGATACTAGTGAGTCAATTGAAGTTTCCTTACCTGCAACCATAGCGGCATTCAAAAACAAATATCCCTTTTACTTAGACATATACAGTTCAATTTTGGAACAGGAAATTCAAAATAAATTCTCGGAGCTTCAGCTCTTAGAATACTCTAATATTGAATTTCCATCCGAAATATGGGCGAAAACAGTTTACTCTTTTATCGCCGAATTCCATAGAACACCAACATTCTTCAGAGAGAGATTAATAGATGCGTTAAGAGTGCTTTGGATTGGACGAGTAGCTGTTTTCCTAAAAGAAACTTGGGAAAAAACTCGAGAAGAATGCGAAGAAAAAATTGTTGAAGAAGTAAAAACCTTTGAAAAACTCAAGCCCTATTTGATTGCCAAATATTAATTATTTCAAGGAGTCTGTTGAGCTCGTGCAATTGACTCGATTT
>DPLR01000145.1:1003-3408 GCA_003541895.1 Cytophagales bacterium
TTTCCAAACGGCTTTTTTATCAGCTGTTTTATTTACGAAAAAGGGTTTATCAACAATTTTTAGCATAGTCAAATCATTAGCGCTATCCCCAACACCGATACTGAATATTTTTTTAAACTGTTTTAAATAGAGGTTTTTTAAAATTGACGTTGCTTTTCCTTTATCGCAATTTCCCATAGCATGCAGATACCTTCCACCCCTGGTAAAACAAAGACCCTCATCGCTAATTGCGTCTAAAACTTCTTTCTCTTTTCCATCCAGAATTTTTAACGGTTCACTATATTCTCTTTTTTTAGCAAGTTGCGCTAAAGAAAGGGGCAATCCGCTGTCCTTTGCAATTTCTTCCGGAGTCATATCTCCAAATCCTATAATTTTAGCGCCTATGCGGTTTTTCACAAGTTCGAGTTTTTCCCGGATTATGCTGTATGGAGTACCAAGTTCAATTATGGTATAGCCGTTGATTTGTTTTGTAAATTCACAGTTTAGTGCGAAATAAGTTTGGGGTATTAGGATTGCTGAGCCGTTTTCGGTGATGAATGGGTCAGTTATTTGCCATTTGTTTCTGTAAAATTCGATTTCGTTTTTTGTTTTGCTGCTCGCTAAGACAATGGAGACATTTAATGATTGGAGCTGATGGATGATTGGCTCTATTTCATCGTATTCATACTTGTCATTTAAGAGGCTTCCATCAAGGTCTGCGAATACAATGATTTTTGTAGTTTTAGGATTCAATTGCTTGGTCACGGAGTCTTTCTCGGATATCGGGCATGGCAGCCATGGTTCTTAGCCAATCTGGCAGTTGAGCTTTTACTGGGTTATGTAAATATTTTTTTCCGCCTGAAATAATGACCGAAGATAGTGCGTCTACGGTGGCTTCTTCTTCGTGCCTGTCAAAATTAAGGTTGTTGCATGTGGCGTCGGCGTGGTATTGTCTTATTTTATCTTGGGCTAATCGTCTGTAAGATACGAATAGACTGGTTAGGAAGGGTTCTGAGACGTCTATGTTTTCGGTTTCTGTTAATGTTCTTAATAAAGTTACAAAGCTGTCTTCAGCTGTTGTCATCAATTCGTTGGCTTCAATTTGTTTGTGTCTGTGATCGTAGACTCCAAGGTCGATTTGGCAGATGCGTCCAAAGGAAGAGTTTCGATAGACTTCTGAGAGTAGTCCTAGTTCAAGTCCCCAATCGCTGGGCACTCTGAGATGTGTGGCTAAGTCGCTGTAGAGCGCCATCTCGCCTGCAAGTGGATAACTAAAGGATTGCAAATATGATAGAAATCTTGAATACCGAAGTTTCTCCTGGAGAACCTCTAACAGAGGATTTATAAATAGCCTATGAATCCTTCCAAAAAGCTTTTTCCTAGATTCATCCATACGCGCATAATATCCTTTGGAAAAGAAGAAGTCAAGCTTAGGTTCAATAATAGGATATAGTAGTTTGGTGGGCAGCATTTTGGTATACGATACAATATCTGCATCGTGTACAGCAAATGCAAAAAGATCAAGTGAGGCTATACCCATTGCTATCCATACGTCTTTGCCTTTCCCAGATAACTGAGTAACATCGAGACCTTTTCTTTTAAGTTCCTCCAAAACAGTTATCACTTCAGGTTTGTTGCACCAAACCACTTCGCATGGAACCTTGAATGACCGACTTAACCTCAAAGATTCTTCATAATCACCCGGTCCTGTGGATGAAAAAGCTAGAAGAACCTTGGTTAGATAATCGCATTGATTTATTTCATTAACAATCTTCTTTAGACCTGGACTTCCAATATCGCGCCCAAGAATCGGTATAATTAAGCCTGAAGGAAACTTTTCTTTGAGACTTTGTAGTTGATCAGACATTGTGTTAAAGTCTAGATAGATGTCGTGTATGGTTGCAATTTTTTTCTGATCGATATTCATTCTTATCGCTATATACTATCTACTGATAATATAAAATATTATACTCTAAAGTAACACTTGCACAACCAAAAAACACGAGCCACAAATGTTTGTCGTTGGGGTATTTCTGATTCAGAATAAACATTCTATATTCTTTATGGTGTGAAACCCGATGAGGGTGTCGCTTCAATGCTCACTTGTTTTGTTCTTTGAAACGTTTGAGTACTTCTCTTGGCACGGGGTTAATGTACTTTAAGCCAACATGGTTGCAAAGCTTTTCAAAATCAGTGTCAGTAGTAACTATCGCGGCAGCTTTCTCCTGTAATGCAAGTGCAAGGTACATGCAGTCGAAAACATCGTGCTTCAAATCTTT
The DNA here is from genome assembly GCA_003541895.1 of Cytophagales bacterium. Taxonomy (GTDB): domain Bacteria; phylum Bacteroidota; class Bacteroidia; order Cytophagales; family Cyclobacteriaceae; genus ELB16-189. The sequence continues at coordinate 3,262 of DPLR01000145.1, forward strand.
TGCTAGCCGAAAACCCTCAAGAATTGTTTCTCGACTCAAACTGGGATAGCGTGGCATATTGTATGTTTTTAAGAAATGTTCAATTGAAGCTGCGCAGTTCTTTTGAGGAAGATTCCACCGCTGAGTCATTATCCAATAAGCGCGCAT
>DPLR01000098.1:0-2255 GCA_003541895.1 Cytophagales bacterium
GCTGCACCTTGTCTTGATCGGTGGTCAGCCGGGGACGCTACGCGCACGGTGTCAAATCTTGCGGCTGGCATTTATTCGGTGACAGTGACTGATGCCGAGGGATGCAGCGCGGCATCCAGTTATGGTTTGCGAGAGAATAACACGCTTCGGATTACTTATGCGGTAACGCCAACTTCCTGCCTGGACAATGCTTCAGGTGCTATCAACTTAACCGTTACCGGAGGCACAATGCCATATACCTTCTTAACGTCTAATGGGGCAACCACCGAAGACCTTCAAAATCTTACGGCAGGATCTTACTTTGTGACAGTAACCGATAGTTCGGGGTGTCAAATGAGTGCGTCTGTTTATGTTTACAAAAAAACATTTCAAGTCAACGCACACATCACTCAGCCAAAGTGTTATGGCGATTCTACAGGCTCTATAATTTTATCTCCCACGGGAGGAACCGCTCACTATCAATACACGTGGTCAACCGGGGCAACGACAGATTCCTTGACGAACCTGACTGGCGGAACCTACACGGTAACAGTTACAGACAGCACCGGTTGCAGCAGTTTATTCGTGTACACTCTTACTACACCAAAACAAATACAAGCGACACCCGCTATTGTAACCACCGCATGCAATACTTTTTCTGTGAACCTTTCGGTGACGGGTGGAACACAGCCCTTTCAATACCAATGGAGCACCGGTGCACAAACGCAGGATTTGACGGGTGTATCTCCGGGAACGTATAGTGTCGTAATTATCGATGCAAATTCTTGCACCATTACACAGCAGGTTGCCATCGATAGCACGGCCACAGTTTCTTGTGCCATTAGCCCATTGAGTCAACCTCCGGTTTGTCTTTCGTCTGGAAATATGATTTTTTCATCGGTTGTTGGAGTTCAATACCAATGGCAATTAACAAGTACGGACAACTCATGGGTAATTCAATCCGGAGCTACCAGCGACACGCTTCGTTACCTGGCAGGCAACCCAAACACAACAGCAACATTTACTTTAACCGTCAACAAAAATGGATGTTCACAAAGTTGCACGTACGTAGTTTCGGCCTGCTCTTCCACAGGCAGCACCGGAGGAACGAATAACGAAAATTGTAAAGACGCCTTCAGTAGCACCATTTCAAAAACTTCGGATAATGGAACGTGTGCTACTTACACCTGGACCGTTTCTACGGATGGCAATAGCAGGTACGGACTTTCGCACACAGTGATTAGCATTCCGTGCGGACAGTTGTCGGGGTATTCTGATTCTGGAAATTATCCGTTGGTAGTTGGAACCGACCCGACAACAGGAGTAACCGGACTTAAAGTTGACAACGTGAATAACTTCGGAGATCAACCCGCATCGATCACGGTTGAGTTCACCCTGTGTTACTCAACCGACTGTGCTACGGTTTTGCAAAACTGGAATCCGGTGGTTTCGTACAAAGCAGGTCTGTGTATTGCGTATGACACCATCTCGGTGCAATCAGGTGGAAGTGTTACTACTGCCTATCCCAATCCTTTTCAAAGCACATTCCAAATTGACGTGACTGCTACAACAAACGATGTTGTCTCTGTTGATGTTTGCAATCAATACGATCAAAAAATATTGAGTTCAATTTCAGTACCCGTGACGGGCAATGTTAAGAATCAGATTAAGATTGATGCAAGTGCACTTCAACCGGGCATTTATATTTACAAAATGCGTACCTCTACTTCCGTTTATTATGGCAGGGTACTCAAGTTAAATTGATCAGTGATTTAGTGCGTATCTTTTGCACACCGAAATCCAACCGTAGCATTGCGCTCGAATCCTTGCGATACGCGCAGTAGGTATTGTTTGTAATGCAGTTCGCGTGGGCCGCCCTGCACGTACCACCAGCTGGAGCTGGGTTTGAAGTAGCTTCCGCCTTTCATCATGATGTAACGGTAACTTCCATCATCATAAATGTCGTTGGTCAATTGCCAAACACATCCTACTAAATCTTGTAAGCCAAACGAGTTTGCTCCTGCAGGATACATACCCACGGCATATAATTTTCCATCGCCCAGGTTGCACATTTTTTTATCGATCCCTTCAATGGATGAAACGGTTAATGTTTCTGTCACTACTTCTTCTTTATGTGTTACCGGCTTTGTTTGGCTCCAAGGCCACTCGTTTTGTTTTTCGGTTTGCGCAGCAAACTGCCACTCCACTTCCGTTGGCAAACGTTTGCCAGCCCATCGTGCGTAAGCCTTCGCATCTTCGTAAGAAACGTAGATCAC
>DPLR01000098.1:2437-12678 GCA_003541895.1 Cytophagales bacterium
AAACTGCCACTCAATTTCCGTTGGCAAACGTTTGCCCGCCCACCGTGCATAGGCTTTTGCGTCTTCGTAAGAAACGTAGATCACCGGAAAATTTTCTTCTCCTTTCGGGATGCTTTTATTCTTCCAATGCTTAAGAAAATTAGTCGTATCAGCCGGAACGTAATGCGATGCATCAACAAACTCTTTGAACTGCCTATTGGTGATGGGAAATTTATCCATGTAAAAATCATTCATGCTCAAAATTTTTCCCTCTTGATTCGTTGGGTAAGAAATAAATTCATCACCGTGTGTGGAGTGGTAAGTAAATTTTCCGGCAAGAATTTTAACCATTCCTTTGGGAGCATTCGCGGCTGGTAAGGTTTTTTCGATTTCGCTGATCAGAACGGGCTCACCCGGCTTAATACTTACGACAACTTCATCAATTAACTGATCACCTTTAAATGCTTGCACTACAAATTTCCCTTGACAATGGCCGAATTCATTCGTGAGATCAATTCGTCCTTTGCTATCGCGAAGAACAAGAGGCTTTGTTTGGTAAGAAGGATTACCCGCCCAAATTTTAATAAAATCATTTTCCTTGCACGACCAGGACAGAAACTTTTCATTACGCTCAACGGAAAGCACTTCTTCAAATTCAGCAATGCAGCCTACAGCTCCTTCATTGTTGGTGCCAAGGTATTTTGAATCGAAGGAGGACAAGTCAACTGGGATTATGTGAATGGAATCCTTTTGAAGTGGAGTGATTGGCACATGATTCCAAAGATCTACAAAGTGAAAACCCTTTTTAGTTTTTACGGTGAAGAGGTTTCCTTTAAATCCTTCAGGCTTCAAACTAAAGATGGTGTAGATTGTTTTCTTATCTACTGGCCATTGGTTCACCCAAAGACTGTCGTGGGTTGTGGCAATGAGAGGTGAATAATTTTTTGAAATAAAATTGTTGCTGCTTTCTCGCAAGATCATGGAAGTTTTACCAAAGAATAAATATTGCGCTTGCTCTTCTTCCGGATGCCCCGGTGCGAACTGATTGATCTCTGTGCCGTAGCCATTGAAAAACGAAGTCGCATATTCGCGAAGGATGGGCTCTTTGTAAACTTCGGCCACTCTGAAAATAGCGAAATCGGGTTTGATCAGTTTATTCAAGTTGAGCATGGGCGGGTAATACAACGCATTGTGCACGCGGCCCGCCACAATTCCGTTCATGTTCTTAGGCACAGCTATGCCTTCGCTATACATGATTACACCGAGCTTGGCTTTGTCTGCCGCTGCCTGCAATTCTTTGCTTGATTCGCCTTGTGTATCGAGCACTACACCATCGGCAGAAGTTTCTCTGATCAAATATTCTAGTCCCTGCAAATGACCTTGCGCGCGTGTGCTGGCATCCCATGGGTTGTAGGCAATGAAAAATTTTAATCCCATTTTTCTAACGGTGTCGGCCAAAGCTCGTATGGAATGAAGTCCTCCGGGCAGATCGCGGTACATATCAAATTGGTTGCGCTGATCCATGCCGAGTGTGGGCCATGTTGGCCACAAGCAAACAACGTCATCGCCTCCAAAAAGAAATTGTCCTTTTTTTAAGAACGCATTCAAATTGAATTTGCCTGTTGCATAATCATAATACGACTTGTCCCACGCCATCAGCAAGTGCATTACGAACGCTTTTTGAATCCACTTCAAATCTTGGCGCTCATAAATAGATGAATCAAAATGCTCAACATCGTAGAGCATTTTTTCTTGAAAAACTTTTTTTAATCCTTCCTGCCATTCGCCTCGGTACAAATCGAGGTAGATGAAATAATTTACCGATCCGCCAGGAAACAAGGTGGTTTCAAATCGTGAGCGTTTTCCTTTTTGAATGGACGAGGCATCGCGCCTGGCAAGTGCACAGAGTTGTAAATCATTTTTTAACGTGAGCGAAGAATAGCCAAGTTCCCAGGCATTGTCGGGCACAATTATGTTTACAGGTCTTCTGTTAGGAATGAATAAATGCGTTCGTGAAAGTGGATGTTTGCCTTTGCCGGTTAGGTAAATTCTATTTTTTGATTCTCCCAGTGGAACTACGTTTTCCAGCGTAATAGTATCGGTTGAGTTGTTGGTGAAAGAGACAATGAATTTTAAGGACTGCGCAAAAGCTCCCGCTTCGGTTATCTTGGTTTGAATTGATTTTGCCTCTTCTATTTTTTTTGAGTTCGTTGCGTGAAAGGAAATCCAAGGTGAAGAAATAGAATATTTTGCGGTGGAAGTGGCGACTTCGGTGAACTGATTTCTTTCAACTTTAACCGACTTCAGGTGCTGCGCCATTAAAGGAGTAAAGCCACTTACCCAAAGAAACAAAATGAAACGATAGCACATGATGAATAATTTCTACTTCAATTTAAACTTCTTATTTTAACTTTACTGCCTATGAAATACATTCTTTTTCTCGCAGGGCTTTTGATCTTGATCGGTGTAGAGATAGCACGGGTCTACTACATCATGCCTTTCCCGGGAAGCCAGGAAGACAACACGATTCAGTTGGCTTACTTTATTGGAAGTTATATTTGGTATTTCCGTGGGCTGGGTGTTTTGCTAATTGCTTACCCGGCTTTTCTTTTTCTTACCAAAAGTAGTTTCACTATAAAATCTACGGCCGTTGCGTTGCTCTTGTTTTGGGTGGTGGTAGCCTACGCTTTTAACTTCCGGTTTCTTGCTGAAAAAATGTTTTATCAGCCCGAGCATAAAATTTTGGTGAAGACAGATAAAAACAAAATTGAGAAAAATCAACTGGTAATCGGTGTAACTATCAACGGAGAATCAAAGGCGTATCCCATAGAAATTATTGGGTATCATCATCAAGTGCGCGATACCGTGGGCGGTGAGTCTATCATGGTAACGTATTGCACCGTGTGTAGAACCGGAAGAGTTTATAAACCTATGGTGGATGGCGTGACCGAAAATTTTCGCTTGGTGGGCATGGATCATTACAACGCCATGTTTGAAGACAGTCGCACAAAAAGTTGGTGGCGCCAAGTGAATGGCGAGGCCATTACCGGTTCATTGAAAGGAAAATTTCTTCCTGAAATTCCTTCTGAGCAAATGGCTTTAGGCGTGTGGTTGCTTTCACATCCCGATTCATACATTTTGCAAAAAGACAGCGCCTTCAATAAACAATATGATGAACTGAAAGACTATGACGAAGGAAAAACAAAAGGCCGACTAGAGAAAAAGGACAGCCTTTCGTGGAAAGATAAATCGTGGGTGGTTGGAATAGTCAGAGGTCAAACGGCTAAAGCATATGATTGGAATGATCTTTTGAATCAGAAAGTCATCAATGATGTGGTTGAAAATTTTCCTGTCGTAGTTTCTGTTGAAATGGATTCAGCATCGTTTCACGTTTGGAGCCGCGTCATCGGTAAGGATACGCTTCAGTTTTCGTTCGATGTTGAATCGAAATCAATCAAAGATCAAAAAGGCGGTACTTGGAATTGGCAGGGCCAATGTATTGAAGGGGATTTAAAAGAAGCATCTCTTACCCTAATCCAATCGTATCAAGAATATTGGCACTCGTGGCGAACGTTCCATCCACAAACACAAAAATACACCAAGCCATAAAAAGAAATGCCGATGGCTTTCCATCGGCATTTTACTTTGGTTTTGATTTCTGATTTCGTTAAGCAGCTTTGCGCACCTGATCAACGGCCAGTTGCTTTTGCTTACTTATTTCAATGACGCCAAGTTTATCCAACAGTTTGATGATATAATACGTGGGGTCTATTTCGTGCCAACGCACGCCACCGAAATTAGCTCGTGCTCCATGCTTGTGGTGATTGTTGTGATAGCTTTCGCCCATCATCAAGAAATCAACCGGCAAGAAATTCTTCGAGGTATCGCCCACTTCATAATTGCGGTAACCATACTTATGCGCAAACCAATTGATGATCGCTCCATGAATAGGGCTCAATAAAAATTGAAAGGGCAACAGTAACCATAACCACCAAGAGGTAGCAAAGGTCGCATAGAATGCGATGTAGATCCCAGCCCAGAAAATCCGTGACGGCCATGAGCGTGCAATTTTGTCAAAGGCCTCCCAACGTGGAACTCCGTCCGAAAAACGCTTATCAACAATCATTGTTCCATTGGCTATGCCAGAATAGATTGTTTTGGTCTTCCACATCATGTTCCAAATCGTTTCATCGTATTTGGGTGAGTGCGGATCGTTTTCGGTGTCGGCAAACGCGTGGTGCATGCGGTGCATCACTCCATAGCCAAAAGGGCTTAAATAGTTAGACCCTTGAAAAATCCAAGTCAACACAAAAAAGACTTTCTCGGTAAACTTGTTCATCGTAAAGGCATGGTGCGAAGCATACCTATGAAGAAAAAAGGTTTGGAAGAACAAGGACAAGTACCAGTGCGCTACGAAAAAGATAAGAATGGCTTTCATTGAATAAAACGGTTTAGGTTCAAAAAAATAGGCCTTTTGGGCTTATTTTGTAAGACAAGAATGTGATAAAGATGTGACAGGATTTTGAATTTTTTTTTTAAAAGAGATCAATCTCAGGCCACGATGGTCTCAATTTTGTTAGTTTAGGTCATAAAATTTATAAATGAGACCCATTATCCCCACCTTCTTTTTTTGTGTTTTTATATCTTTTGCAGGGTTAAGCCAAGTCAATGAAATAAAAAGTAAATCAAGTTCGAACGCCAGTAGCAAATCTTCAGGAAGTTCTGATTCTGGTTCTGGGTCAAGTGCTTGTTCGGGGTGCAGTGTAAATTTTTATTTTGAACTGTTTAAGTTTGTTGGTGCTACAAAAGCCGCAAAATTGGGTAAGGCAGATTCTATTCACCGGATCGTTTCAGTGGAGACCTTTTTTCAGGGAGCGATTCAACCTTCCAGTTATTATTTATTCAATCCACGCATTCGCGGAAACTGGGGACTGTTCTCAACCGATTTGAGATTCAATTACCTGATTGAGCAAAACGTGGGAAATGGTACGAGCGATCTCTCCACCTGGGATTGGCAAGTGCTGCAGTTGAATTTGATTACCTCCCGAAATGTTACCGGCAGGGTAGGGGCAGGAACCCTTTTCGAAACTTTTGGTGCCAAACAGACTTTTTTTGAATGGACTACCAGTTTCTCTTTTTATTCAAATGATCAAAAATTCATAGCAAATGCGGAATACCGTTTGGCCAGAGATTACAATACGAGTGCTGTGCCCAGGCGTGAAATAAATTTATCGGTAGAGAAAATGCTTTTTCAGTCGGGCGCTTGGCATGGCTACGCAACTTTAGGTGGAGTTTATCAGCGGTATTATCAATCTGTTTCAGTTTGGGGTTTGCAGGTGGGTTTGGCCTTTCGTATTTTTTAGTTCTGAAAACAAACCCACATGGCTCAACCCCAAATCATTTATTCGCAATTACTCCTTCATTATCCGGCAAAAGCCATTTTCTTGTGCATCCTAATTTTTATTAGTGAGAGGTCGGTTGCCCAGAATGATTCGGTAGCGATTGCGGATGTCAAGAAATTTCAAACCGAGTTGAACGAGCAGTTTCGTTCGAAAAAAGAGTCTCCCCTAGAGCCGAAAGATTTTAAGCAATTCAAAGCGCATGATTTTTTTCCGATCGATTTGAAATACCGGGTCACCGCCAAATTCAAACGCACTTTGAATGAACCTGTTTTTGAAATGAGAACCACCATCCCTCGGCAAAACCCACATCGTGTGTTTGGAATAATCACCTTCAGCATCGATGACAAAGAATTTCAGTTGCCCGTTTATCAGTCACTTAATCTAATGGCGAAGGAAGAATACAAAGACTATTTGTTCTTGCCATTTACCGACTTAACCAATGGCGAAGAAACCTACGATGGTGGCCGTTATATTGATTTAAAAATTCCTTCCGTAGATGAAATCGTGGTTGATTTTAACAAGGCGTATAATCCGTACTGCGCTTATAGTCACCGGTATTCTTGCCCGATTGTTCCTTCACAAAATCACTTAGAGGCAAAGGTTCTTGCGGGCGTGAAGTATTTGAAAAAACCTTCGCACTAAAATCTTTTCAACGCAAGTGCAGCTACGGTTTCACCGATAGCCAACGATGAAGTTGCTGCAGGCGAAGGGGCGTTGCAAACGTTGATCACGTTTTTTTCTTCGAGGATAAGAAAGTCATCTACGAGTCCGCCATCGCGACTGCAAGCTTGTGCGCGCACACCTGCTCCGCCTTCGGTAAGATCGCTTTCCTGAATTTCAGGAATCAGTTTTTGCAATGCTTTAGTAAAGGCGGCTTTTGAAAAGGAACGGTACATTTCACCAAAACCTGTGCGCCAATATTTGGCTGCTACTTTTTGAAAGCCAGGCCACGCCAATGATTCAAAAAGTTCTGGTAGATTGATGTCCGATTTTTTATATCCTTCACGCTGAAAAGCGAGAACTGCATTTGGCCCCGCTTCAACTCCACCTTTCGCCATGCGTGTAAAGTGAACCCCCAAAAATGGGAAGTTCGGATCGGGCACCGGATAGATCAGGTTTTTTACGAGGTACTCTTTTTCTTTTTTCAACTTGTAATATTCACCCCGGAAAGGAATAATTTTTACATCCAAATTTTTTACCGTGAGGCTGGCCATTTTATCGGAGTACAGCCCTGCGCAGTTGATGACGATCTTACTTTGATAGGTTGATTTGTCGGTGATGATTTCGAGTTGGTTGGATTGTGTCTGAATGTTGGTAACGCGTTCTCCTAAAATTATTCGGGCGCCATTCTTCTGCAAAATCTCTCCGTATTTCAACGCCACTTTGGTATAGTCTACAATTCCGGTTTGCGGCACAAAAAATCCTGCGAGGCCATTCACATGAGGTTCGTATTCTTTCAATTCTTCTTTCGAAAGTTTTTTAAAACCACCGAGGCCGTTTTGTTTTCCACGCTCGAATAAATTTTCAAGCAGAGGCAATTCTTTTTCTTCGGTGGCCACCACAATTTTTCCGCAGAGTTCAAAAGGAATTTCATTCTCCTTGCAAAAATCCAATAGCAGATGATAACCGCGGATACAGTTTTTAGCTTTCAGGCTTCCGGGTTTGTAATACAAGCCCGAATGAATTACCCCACTGTTGTTTCCGGTTTGGTGTTTTGCCAACTGATCTTCTTTTTCGATCAGCAAAATTTTTAACGAGGGGTTTGCTTTTTGAATTTGCAGGGCAGTGGCCAACCCAACTATACCGCCACCAATTACAGTAACATCCAAGCTCATTGAAGTTTTTTATTGCGAGGGGCAAAATTAAACTTATTCTGATATTGAAAGAGGAAAGTTAAACCACAAGAGGCCTAAGCATGAATCGGGCGGATACGCACATTCAGTGTTTGCTCTACAATCACAAAATGATTGGCAGGTATCATTGTCCAGTAGCCATCGTCAGAAAGTTTTTCTGAAACCACCAGTACAGCCTGATCATCGTCTTCAGGTGCTTCCATCCGGGTAATTCCATCTTCCACCACGTAGCGGCTTCCTTCCGAATGATAAAGTGTGAGGGGCTCTTCTTTCGGATCGGAACAATAGCGTGTTGCCACCAAAAACAATCCGTTCGTAACAACCATGTTGAGGTACGCGGGCTCGGTTATGCCATGGTCGGCCATTAATTTTTTCACCTCGCGGAAGGTGTGCTCAAACGCATCAACCACGGCTTCGGGACTAACCGATTTGTGATTTTTAAAAAGTTCGTTCAGCATAAAAGCGAAAATATGCTCAGAGTCAGTTTGCCCTTTGATCCAGTTGTAAAGTTCATCGGTTAATGGAGCACGCATCAATCTTTTGATTTTACCAAAATCTTCAACGCCTCCATTGTGCGCCATCAATAAATTTTTGTATTGAAAGGGATGGCAGTTGCTCTCGCTCACATCGCCCACACTGGCTGCGCGAACATGGGCTACCATACAATCGGTTTTAATTTTTGGCGCAAGGTTGCGCAGGTTGCGGTTGCTCCAGGCGGGGTTTACTGAAACAAATGTGATGGGCTCAAAATTGACATCGGGCACGTACCAACCAATTCCAAAGCCATCGCCATTCAATGGCTCTTCAATTTCGCGTGCATGAAAACTCTGATTGATCAACGAATTTTTTGGTTGATAAAGAAGTTTGTCGATAATGATCGGGGTTCCTTTATAAGCCATTAACCTGCACATAGCATTTTGTTTTTTTGAAAGTTACTAAAAAGGACGAATGAATAGCCCATGGGTCTAGCCACTCAAGCTCAGAAAACACAATTCTTCGCTTTAATTTTATGTTAGAAAATGGCTGATTTTTAATATTTTTGGAAACTTGTCCTTCATATCTTTGAACAAGATTAACTAAACCCTGAACCGATGAAGAAGCTTGTCTGCTCGTTTGCTTTAATGATTTTGGGCTACGGAGGGTTTTGCCAAACACAAAATTATCAGACTTATACCTTGTTCATGTACAGCTTCACCAAGTTTGTACAATGGCCGCCCGAAGATGCACAAGGCGATTTTGAAATTGCGGTATTGGGCGATTCCCCCATCTACAACGAGCTAAAGTCTATGGCCGACAAGAAAAAGGCAGGCGTACGCTCCATTAAAGTAACCAAGATCGCTTCTATGGCCGAGTACAAGAAGTCTCATATCTTGTACATCCCGTCAGATTGGTCGTCAAAATTTCAAGATGTGGCGAACAAAGTTGGTGACGAGTCAGTACTGTTAGTAACGGATCAGGCGAACGGTGGAAATAAAGGATGTGTCAATTTTGTAAATAATAAAGAAGGTAGGTTGGCTTTTGAATTGAATCAGGCGATGATGACAAAACACAAGTTAAGAGCATCTGCTGCGCTTTCGCGATTGGCCATTATCAACTGAAAAAATGTCTATGGAAAAAAATATTACTTCTTTTTTTAAAATCAGGTTTACCATTGGTAACAAAATCTTCGGAGGGTTCACCATCCTTATCGTGTTGTTTGCTATTAACGCATTCATCATCTTCTTTACGGTAAACACAATCGACAATCAAGTAGCGCTGTCATCAAAAGTGGCCAACCCCTCGAAGGATGCCGTGAACGAGTTGGTGACGCTAGTACATCGCTCACGCATGTTGATCACCAACTGGGTGTACCTGCAAGCCAATGAAGATGACAAGAAAGCTTTGCGGCAGATTATCTCTCATGATTATCCCTCGTTAAGGGAGCGCATTACTAAACTAATGCAAAGTTGGGATGCGGATAGCTTGTCATCCACTTTTAAAAAAGATAGTTCTCAAAGAGTAATGATGAACAGGGCTTTTGGAAAGTATGATTCCCTGCTCAAAAGCGCTTCCGATAATGTGATCAACGCACTCAAAAGTTTTGATGACTATGAAGACCCTACCACAAAACTTTTGGCGCAAGATTTTATCGATCAGGTAGTAATCCCCGACTCGAACAAGATCAATGAAATTTTAGCGTTCCTCAAAAAGAAACAAGAAGAACTGGCCGATCAATCTACTAACACGTTGGTCGATTCTACCGGAAACCTTAGAAACATTACCATGATTCTCGGCATTGCCATTATTGCCATCGGATTTATGAGTGCGTATCTGTTGGTGAGAAGCATTACGCGACCGATCAATTACATTAAAGATGTGGTGGTTAAACTGGGCCGTGGCGAATTGGTAGAAGACAAGAAAACCAAATTCTCTAACGATGAGATTGGTGAAATGGCCGTAGCTACCGATAGCCTGGTGAATGGATTGAAAGCCACTACGGGTTTTGCAGAAAATATTGGTAACGGAAAATACGATTCTGAATTCACCCCGTTGAGCGATCATGACGTCTTAGGCAATGCGCTGCTCAATATGCGTAGCAATCTGGCGCGCGTGGCCGAAGAAGACAAGAAAAGAAATTGGACTACTGAAGGCCTTGCTAAGTTTGGTGAAATATTGCGCAGCAACAACAGCGATCTTGAAAAACTGACGGATGAGATCATTGCTAACCTGGTCAAGTATTTGAAAGCCAACCAAGGTGCACTTTACATTATTGACGACACGAACGATAACGAAGAGCAGACCATGTCGATGGCTTCGTGCTATGCGTGGAACAAGAAAAAATTCATTAACCAGAAAGTTCATTTAGGTGAGGGGTTAACAGGCCAAGCATGGCAAGAGGGCGATGTGATTTACATTACCGATGTGCCTCAAAATTATATTCGCATTACTTCAGGTCTTGGCGATGCCAATCCTAATGCAGTGTTGATCGTTCCGTTGAAAGTAAACGATCAGATTTATGGTGTGGTTG
>DPLR01000273.1 GCA_003541895.1 Cytophagales bacterium
GAAGGATTGTCTTGCTGAATGGTGATAGCGCCAATGGAGAGCACTGACTCTTTATCGAAAATTGGTTCCCACGTTACACCTGCGCTCGTAGTTTTCCAAACACAGCCCGTAGCAGCACCCACATACATTACATCGGTGTTGCTGTTCACCACATCAATGCACGTAATCCTTCCGCTCATACTGGCTGGTCCGATGCTGCGCGGTTTCATGCCTTTCAGTTTTTCCATATCCAGTTTTTGGGCGAAGGAAACAAGGCTTGTTATCACCAGTAGAAATGCAACGTATAATTTATTCATCCGATACTTTTTTAAAAATCGCAAGTGAAGGTAGCAAGCAAATTTTGAAGAGCCTTACCGCTCATCTAAAAATTTTGAATTACAAAATGTGACTTTTTATTCTGTTTTAGAATTATGAGGTTAATTTTCGTTTGCGAATGAGACTACCCAAGAGAATTTATTATATGCCTGGAATGATAAGTTTGGTTCTCCTGTTCCCAATCTCCTTATTGTACCTCTACAATAAAGGCTTCTTTAAATCCGAAAAAGTTATTGAGGTATCATGGTATTCAAGAAAACAAATTAAAATTGACTCGGTAACCCATCCAGAAAATTTTAGTGGATACAAATTATGAAAGAGTTAAAAAAATATTTCTAAAATCGAAAAATCACATTATAATAAATTTATCAGGAGACAAATTTGATGCGCAAAAATTTTTTATCAGCTAAAGCAAAACTTGATCAGTTAGTTTTAACTGCAGACACCTGTCGAGTAATACATTTTAGCTTTGGAATTAAAACAAATTATCGTGCCCTAATTAACGCTATCAATTTTGCTGAAAAGGAAAAGTCTCCAGAATTTTCAAAAAAGGGCTACTCACTAAGGTGGGCAACTTATGAAAATAGCTTGCTTCTTTGGATTGAATACGATCCGAAATGGAAAGAGAAAGAATTTTCGTCAAATTTCTCAATGTAGACTAAAATGAAAATCGAATTCCATTCAATATTTTTCATTCAACATTTTTAGTTCTCAAAAAATCAATATCCGCTTGATCTTTCGGCCGGTTGATTGTTTCTTTTTCTTTCAAAAGCACCACGTCAAAATAAATATTTTGAGATACTAATGGATCTGGAAAAAGTATTCGATTCAGAGATTCCTACAAAGAGAAAGTCAACCCAATTGTAGATTTAGATTGAAGCTGTGTTTGGTTGTTGTACATGTTTTGTGAAACAGGCAAGTAGGTGTTGGTCATGATGCCCAACTTTCCGAAAATTAAATTTACACCGGCAATTCCGCTGAAGGTGTAGCCATCGCTCCCTTGAACAGAATTTCCTTCATAGACATTTACCGAATTTCTCAAGTAACTAACACCAACCATTGGGCGCACTTTTACTTTCTGAACATTGAATGTTTGAAAGTAAGAGGAAGAGATGTACACGCGGTTGCCGAAATGATATTGTTGTGCGTTGGTGGTATTCAAACGGTAGGTGGCATTGGTAACCACTCCGCTGTTGTTCCATAAAATGTTGTGGGTGGCGTTGAAAAGATAATCTACACTTCCTGTTCCAGGTTGTGAATTGAAATCGCCAATATTAAAATCAGCTTGCATTACATTTACTTTGTTTATGCCGGTAGGAAGTTTGATGCCACCACCCAGCCACAATTCATTTTTCATAGTGCGTGTGGCAGCCTCATCCATTTTCATTTTTGTATAGATGCGGTAGTTGGCCATTAAGATAAAATCGCCAAGGCCACTGGAGCGAACGGTGCCGTCATCACTTACCTTGGTTGAATTTAAAAACGGCAAGAAGGCCATCACTTGAACTTTTTTGAATTGATAACCGCCCCACATTTCGTAACTGTGATAATAGTCGTTGCTGAATTGCGTAGGGTCGTTAGATAACTGCGAATGGTAATGTGCACCAGAATAACGAAAGCCGATGAAATACTTCCTGAAGTTGGGCAACAAACCAATCTGGAAATTGTTGTTGGCGCAGCCGCAGATTTCGCAGGCGAACGAAACTTCAGAGATTAATACGAGCAGAACTACAGGAAGTATTTTTTTCATAGTTATTTCTTCGGAGGAAGTAACACTTGATCAATCACATAAATCACCCCATTCGAGGCGGGAACGGTAGCAACAATATTGGCTCCATTCACGGTGTACTTTCCGTCTTTCAAACCGATCGCAATATTATCCAAATTTACCTGATTAATTTTCTGGCCGTCTTTTAAATTTTCGAGTTTGTAAACACCCACCGACACATGGTATTCCAAAATATTGCGCAGGGCATCTTTGCTTTCGGGTTTCAACAAACCGTCAACAGTTCCGGCAGGCAATTGATCGAAGGCTGCATTGGTTGGTGCAAACGCGGTGAAGGGCCCGGCATTTGAAAGCACGTCTACATACTCGGCTGCTTTTAATGCAGTTACCAATGTGGTGTGGTCTTGTGAGCCTGCCGCTACATGCACAATGTCTTTTTGTGAGACGTCATCCTTCACGTTTGATTGTCCGCCATCGGCAGGTTGTTCTGAAGCTGAAGCCGCCACCGTAGCCGATGCGTTGTCGGTACTTTTTGTTTGGCAGCCAATCATGAGTGCTCCGCATACGACTGTCGCTGCGAAGGGTTTTAGGAATTTGGGTTTCATTTCAATTATAGGTTAAAGTTTTTTATAGATCATTATTTTTAAATCGATGCAGGGCTACCCACAACGGCCAGATCACCCATATCGATAGGAGTATCATCGAGAAAACTTCCCCGGTTAGGTTTCCGAAAAATTCTTTGAAGAACGCTCCGGTGTATCCCATCAGGGCAGAGATGTCCATGGTGAGCAACATTACAATGCGCCCAAGGTCTAACGGATTCAGACTTGTTAAAATCAGGGTTGGAACTTCTAACGGATAGTCGTTGAAGGCGTAAATAACCCAAAGCACCAGTCCGTCATAGATTAATGCGAAGTAAATCCAAAACAATAAAGCAATGCCAATGGCTTTGGCTTTGTCGCGCGTGGGGCTCGAAGCAAGAAAACCAAGCGACACAAAAGTGAAAGTGATAAATAAGCCGATGTTGAGCAACGGCAAAATTTGTGAGATTCCACCAAACGCCAATGAAGGCAGACCAACTCCGGCCAAAAAAGCGAGGCCAAGTGATGAAGCAACGCCAACGTATTGACTGAGGAAAACTTGCCTGCGCGCGATGGGCTGTGCCATCAGGAGCAAAATGAATTCGTACGAATTGAAGTAATGAATGGTGGTGAACACAATGCAAACCAAAGGCACTACCAACAAAATCACATTCAACAAACTGATCACCACTTTGGCCGGGTCGCTGTCAATTTGAAAGAGCAGCGTGGTTACGGCCATCATGAAAAACCAGTAGAACAGCACGAACCGTGCACGAAGCACATCTTGCAAAACATATTTTAACATTTGTGTCATTGGGCAACTAATTCTTTGATTTCTAAATCTTGATTTCGGATAAGCGCAGCGATAGACTTCGCAAAAGTCTTTTCACCGGTTTCTTTTTTCAATTCTTCAACAGCGCTGTTGTAACGGATCGACCCTTCAAACAAATAGATCGTGTCTGTTACAATGTCTTCGAGATCACTGAGGATGTGCGAGGTTACAATCAAAAGTTTTCCGTCTTTCTTTTCGCGCATCATTTTCTCTTTTAAAATTTCCACAGCTAATGGATCAAGACCCGCAGTGGGTTCGTCAAGAATTAAAATCATTGGGCGAAACAAAAATGCTAATGCCGCGCTCACTTTTTGCCTTGTTCCACCCGAAAGTGAATACATCCTTTTATTCATCATGGCACGAAGTCCAAAGGCATCGATTAATTCTTCATCCGTATTTTTTGCGTCAGGCCTCAAGCCTTTGATCATTTCAAAAAGCTGAGCCATGCGTAAGCCGGCAGGATATTGACCAATCTGTGGCATGTAACCGATTTGTTTTCGGTACTGCGATTGCCCTACAATGTTTTGATTATACACTTTTATTTCTCCGCTATCGGGAATGACCATGCCGAGAATGGATTTGATTAGCGTTGTTTTGCCAGACCCATTCGGCCCGAGTAGCGCGTAGCAATGCCCGGCCTTCATCTCGAGGTCAACTTCACTTAGTGTTTTTAGCCTTCCGTAGAACTTAGTTATTTTTTGCAAAGAGATCATGAGGTTTCATTGAAGGTTGATTGTCTATTAAGTTTTCTGGAGTCACAACAGGAAAATTTTTTTCTGCACGATCTAACAAGAACACCATGAAGCTTCT
>DPLR01000228.1 GCA_003541895.1 Cytophagales bacterium
CGTGAGCAGATGCTTTTTTTCTGATAGGCAAATCTTGGCCACCAGCGGGTGAAGGCTGGCTGGCATGAGAGAAATAACAACGTCCGAATTTTGAATTGCTTTGCGGCTCTCTTCGGTATTTTCAATATTGAATTCAATAGCAGCGGCTTTGGGGTTTGCCCCTACACGCTCACGTGCATTGGTAATAGAAGTGTCACCCACAGTAACATGCCAGCCCTCTGTGTTGGCAGTCTTAATTAAATACGAAATCAATGCCGATGACGAACGACCAGCGCCCAAGACTATGATTTTTTTCATCCCTAATTTTTTAGCCCAGCAAGTTAAACAGTTTAGAAAGAGTGAAGAAATAATTAAATTTAGTGCGATACCTTACAGGTCAAAAACCAAATAAACTATGTCGACTCCAATTATTGTTTTCGATCATCTGGAAGAATTAGATTCAGAATCGAAATATTTAGTACACAAGGCAAAAGAAGCAACCGCACATGCTTACGCACCTTATTCAAAATTTCACGTTGGGGCTGCACTCGTGTTAGACGATGGAACAATTGTAACGGGCGCTAATCAGGAGAACGCATCCTACCCTCTGTGTATGTGTGCCGAGCGCGTGGCTTTATATTCGGCCGCAGCTACACATCCTGGTAAAAAAATTCTAAAACTGGCAGTGGCTGCTCATAAAAAGAATCACAAAGAATTAAGTTCGGCTACCTGTTGCGGCTCATGTCGGCAGGTGCTGCACGAAGTAGAGATGAACCAAAACAACCCCATAGAAATAATTATGTATACAGCTGACAAAAAATGGGTAAAAAGTACATCATCGGCACTGCTGCCGCTCGGCTTTACTAAGGAATCGATGGAGTTGTAATACCTTGTAGTCTTTGCCGAGCAATGACAATCAAGATTCCAATTATTGACGAATCAAATTATATTCCTACACAATCCAATTTTATAAAACTATTTTTGTTTTCTTTGAGTAAAGGCTAAAATCTAAGTTGTGGTACAAGACATTGACATTGCAGACCTTAAGAGAATTACAGAACTAATCTATTCCAAGTATGGATATGATTTTAGAAATTATGCGATGTCCTCTTTTAAGCGAAGGATCCTTCGCATCACGGAATTAAAAAATCTTTCGATTGAGTCTCTGATCAAAAAACTTACCGAGTCACCTGCGTTTATCAATGAGTTTCTGGATGAGCTGACCGTTAACGTTACGGAGATGTTTCGCGACCCAAGCTTCTGGAGGGTAATGCGCGATGAGATTATTCCAGGGATTTTATTGAATCATAAGACCTTTAATATTTGGCATGCCGGCTGCTCAAGCGGGGAGGAAGTAATTTCGATGGCCATTCTCCTGAAAGAAATGGGCATTCTTAACGATGTTTCCCTTTACGCCACCGATCTGGATGTGAACATTCTGGAGAAGGCCAAGTCGGCCACATACTATGCTAAAAACATGGATCTGAATGAGAAAAACTATATCCGTTTTGAAGGAAAATATTCTTTACGCGACTACTATAAAGAAGAAAACGGTAAAGTTATTTTCGACAAGAACCTTTTAGTAAATACAACCTTTCGCAAACATGACCTTGTCATGGGCGAGATATTCAACAAGTGTGATCTGATCCTCTGCCGAAATGTGATGATCTATTTCAATCAGACCCTGCAGAACGAGGTGCTAAAGAAATTTCATGAGAGCTTGTTCAAGTACGGATATCTAGCGATTGGTTCAAAAGAGTCGTTGATATGGTGCGATGTAGCCAACCGATTTTTAGTGGCTAACAATGAGGAAAAAGTTTATAAGAAAATAAAGGATTAGGATTGACCCGATGAGCAGGTTCAACCTAAATAACAGTTATAAAGCCGTTGTAATAGGCGGTTCAGCAGGTAGTTTTCAAGGTATTACCAAAATATTATCGCAGCTACCTAAAACTTTTCCGTTGCCTATTATTATGTGCTTGCACAGGCTGAAGCATGTGCGCAATGGATTTGTTGAGGCGCTGTCAATCAAGAGTGTGTTCCCAGTGACAGAGCCTTACGATAAAGAACAAATAAAAAAAGGCGGAGTGTATTTGGCGCCATCAAATTACCATATGTCAGTTGAGCTGGGCAATTATTTTGCAATGAGCACCGAAGAAATGGTGAATAATTCGCGCCCTGCCATTGATATAACATTAGGTACAGCGGCCTTTGTCTATCGCGACAAGCTTATCGGTATTTTACTTTCAGGAGCTAACCGCGATGGAGGTTTGGGGATGAAACAAATTAAAGACAGAGGTGGACTTACCATTGTACAAGAGCCCACCGAATGTATGATTGACACCATGCCAAAAGCTGCACTTGCCCTAACAAAAATTGATTATGTTCTAAAAGTAGATGAAATTGTAAGTTTGATGAAGGAAATAGACAAGCTGTACGCCAAATGATTGAACAAATACAACTCTTTTTAAAAGATCCGGCCAAGATGTCGAGGGCGGCAACCATCTTGTTCTTCGTAATGGTTGTTCTGGTAACCATAGTGCTCATCAATCTTCAAGGCGATCTTAAATTAGCCTATAGCGGTGGTGTTGAAAATTCAGGCGCTGCCAAAGTGGTTTACGCAAAACTCTTTGTCACCGTAGGGTTAGCTATGGCCTTTTGCTATGCCATGATTTTTTATGCACAGTTAACTAAAAAAGAAACCATTGTATACATCGATAAAAAATCAGACAGTGGTTCGGTTCAAAACGGTCAAGCATCAAATGAGACAGAAGATTCTTTCAAAGCTGAATTATTGAAAGAAAAAATTAAATCAGGATCCAC
>DPLR01000565.1 GCA_003541895.1 Cytophagales bacterium
CAATCATGGCATTCCATGACCATACAGCCACCGGAAAATTAAAGGCAGATACAACGCCCACAATCCCCAGCGGATGATATTGCTCGTACATGCGGTGCATCGGTCTTTCCGAGTGCATTGTCAATCCATTCAATTGACGCGAAAGTCCAACAGCAAAATCGCAGATGTCGATCATCTCTTGTACTTCTCCCAAACCTTCCTGATAGGATTTGCCCATCTCATACGAAACAAGCTTCCCTAAATTTTCTTTTTGCTTGCGCAACTCCGCTCCAATCTGTCGCACAATTTCTCCGCGCTTGGGCGCTGGTACTCTTCGCCATTCTACAAATGCTTTCTGTGCTTGAACCACCACCTTCTCGAAAGATTTTTCGTCAGTGGTTTGAACGCGACCAATGAGTTTGCCATCGGCCGGTGAAAATGAATCGATGTATGCGCCCGAAGACTTTATCCATTTCAATCCGGTGGAAGTACCTCCATTTGATTTTTTTACACCTAACGCTTGCAAAGCATCTGAAATTCCAAGGTTTGCCATAGTTTGAACTTAATAAGGAATGCAAACTTAGGTGAAATCTTTCTGCTTTTGAAACAATAAAGCCCGCACAATTCCGACATATATGTATATTCACATCAAACCAAATCAACTATGAAAAAGAAAATTCTCATTGGCGTTGGAGTAATCCTAATTGCTTTTGTTGGCTTTGTCGTCTATTTAAACATTTTTCCGGCAAGCCCCCCTGACTCTGCTTCGATCAGCAACAACGGTCTTGATATTAGTGTAAAATACAGTAGGCCCTTTAAAAAAGGTCGACTCATTTTCGGAGATGAGAAAGATAAAGCACTTCAGCCTTATGGAAAATATTGGAGGCTCGGTGCAAATGCTGCTACTGAAATCACGTTCAACAAAAATGTAAACTTCGCAGGCAAACCCGTAAATGCTGGCACGTATCGCATGTATGCTGTGCCTGGCGCTGAATCATTTCAAGTTTCATTGAACAGTGAAACCGGTGTGTTCCTAGCTGTGCGTGAACCGAATTATCAACTGGATGTTTTAAAAGTAGATGTGCCCGTAACGCAAGCTCCCGAAACAGAACAATTCACGATCAACTTCGCCAATGATTCAACCGGAGTAAAAATGAATTTCTTGTGGGATAAAATTCAAGTTACAGTTCCAATCACCGCCCAATAATTTTGAATTTGAAATTTGGAATCTGAAATTCAGTAAAGATGGCCTTCAGTAAAAGGAAATGGGTTTTGTTGCCCATCGGTATTTTATTTTTTCTGGGATTGACGTATTGGATCATCGGAAGAATTCAATACCGATTGAATGTGATGGACGTGGAAGAGTATGAGCCTGTCTCCACGCTCAAAGTGCCAGAGCATTTGCTCACGCATTCTAAATTTCCTTTTATTGATGTGCACAATCACCAGTGGGTGATGCCGGTTCAAAACCTGAGCAAGATCATCGCTGAAATGGATTCGCTCAACATGGGCGTGATGGTAAACCTCAGCGGCTTCCGCGGGAAATATTTGGAGTGGTCGCTCGATAACGTGAAAGATCATTATCCCAATCGCTTCGTGGTTTTTCTCAACATCAATTTCGAAAAATTAGATGACGAAGGTTGGCCGAATGAAACCTTGAAGATGATGGAAGAAGCCGTGAAGCAAGGCGTGCGCGGATTAAAAGTTTACAAGGGACTTGGCCTCACCGACAAAGACAACAACGGAAAACGAATCGCCATTGATGACCCGCGGCTCGATCCGATCTGGGCAAAGTGCGGAGAGCTGGGGATACCCGTACTTATTCACTCAGGGGAACCCAATTCATTTTGGAAACCGAAAGACAAATACAACGAGCGATGGTTGGAGTTGAAACAAGAACCCGATCGCTACCGCGACCCGAAAGTGATTCCGCCCTTTGAGCAGATCATGAATGAACAACACAACGTTTTCCGCAAACATCCGGAGACAAAATTTATTGATGCTCACTTGGGTTGGTATGGAAATGATTTAGAACAACTCGGAAAATTATTTGACGAACTTCCCAACGTGTACACCGAACTCGGTGCTGTCCTTGCCGAACTCAGCCGACAACCAAAAACGGCACGTGCGTTCATGATCAAATACCAAGATCGGGTGATGATGGGAAAGGATACCTACAAGAAAGAAGAATACTACACGTACTTCCGCGTACTCGAAACTGACGATGAATATTTTAATTACTACCGCAAGCGCCACGCCCATTGGAAAATGTACGGCCTCGCCCTACCCGACTCTGTGCTGAAGAAAGTGTATTACCAAAATGCATTGAAAGTAATTCCGGGGATTGATAAGAGCTTGTTTGAGAAGTAAAAAAATTTCTTGTGGAAAAAGGAATATGCTGTTTATGTAAAGTTGAAAAACTTCTCATAGACAAGTCTCACATAATTCCTAGCTGGATGTATTTCGGTTTATTTGATGAAGTTCATAAAACTGCTCTTGTTGATTTAGAAGAAAAAACTCCAACAAAACGAGCTCCAACAGGAATCTATGATTCAGGTATTCTTTGTCAAGACTGTGATAACAGAATACTGGGTACCCTAGAAAACTATGGTAAAAAAATTTTATGTACTAACGATTCATTTAAAAATTTCCATGAGTCTAATGAAATTATTGAAAGTGGAGGGTTAAAATCAGCCATCGTACAAGTTGCTGACTACATTAAGTTCAAGCTTTTTTTAATAAGCTTATTGTGGAAAATGCACATTTCTAAAAATTCATTCTTTAGTCAAGTCGATCTTGGTTCAATCCATTCTGAAAATCTCAGAAAGAAAATCTTAAATCATGAAAAAATAATGGAAACCGAATATGAGGTTGCCATTATTGGGATTGATAAAAAAATCCCTGACTTAATAACAAGCATTATAGGTAGACCAAGAAAAATAAAATCTAACAGCAATACTTACTATGTTTCGATTATCAATGGATTATTTTTCATGTTCAATATTTCACCTATTGACAAGTTAGAACTGATAACCAAGTCCAACTTAAAAGAAAATGGAAGAATGCTTATTCCATTTCTTGAAGGGCAAATCGCCAAATTCTTTTATGATTCAATAAATCAAGTAAGGGTAAGAAGAGACATCAGCGGAAAAGAAAAAGCCGGGACATAGCTTCCAGCTTTCCTTATAGGCAATTATTTTCTCTCTTTCAATTCTTGAAAACTCTCCTCAGCCACTTTTTTAATATCATTCAAGCCTCTTTCCATAACTTCTTTTTCGTAGCCATCCTTTTTAAAATACCAATACACTTTGGATAACCCGTTGTCCTGATCGCCCAAGTTAAATGTCCAAGTTAATCTGGTTGAATCGCCTTGAGGCTTCAGATCAAACTTAATCAGGCGCACAGCATCAGAATCAAAGTAGGTTTTAAACAAATTACATTTCGCATTAACGATCGAGTCGGGAGCGTAGATATCAACATGACGTTTCATTTCTGTAGTAGGCATGGCTGCAAACAAAACACCCAAGGCGCCACCTACACACAATAATATGATGGTTGATTTTTTCATAGGGAAAGTAGTTTTGATTAAACGCAATCAAATGTATCAATTGGATAACTTCAAAAGAGTGTGAAAAAAGTAGTAACGGTCTATTCTACCAATTGAAAAAATTATTCATCCCCGTTCAAAAAACAAAAAGCCCCGACTGTAGTATCGGGGCCTTTCAGTTTAAAAAACCTGTCGGTTAGCGCAGCAAAAAATCAAGATACTGCTTTTCACAACTCTCTAACCGAAAAAGAAGGCACACCGGCACCGGCAAAAAATTATTACTTCCAACAACCACTACGAATGGAGTAAGACCAGTCGTGCCGGGTATGCCATGTCTTTGAATCCCAGATTTCAAATTCCAGGTTCCAAATTGATCGGCACCAACTTGAAATTTGAAATCTTGAACCTGAAATTCGTTAGTCAACATTGTCGTGCAAAAATTTATTGTTGCCCAACAAGTTGTTATCATCATTCAAATTATAGCG
>DPLR01000211.1 GCA_003541895.1 Cytophagales bacterium
GGTAACAAGAGCAGACAAGTAAAGAAAGAACTGCATCTCTTGCCGTACCTGCGAAGCCATCTTCGTTCGGATAAACGGAAGACCCGCGTAGTGCAATTTTATATTGGTGAATTTCTCAAAGGCGCTTCCCGCTTCAACCAATTGTTGCATCAACTCTACACGTTTGGCTGAATTCATAAATTCCTTTTGTATGGAAATCAACATGAGCGTTGCGCCATTTTTTTCGCTCACCAATTGACCCATATAAAATTTTTGCTTGCGCAATTCGCCCATCAAACTATCCAGTTCCTGTTGACTGGTCATTGCTTTTGGAAACAGAGGCTCAAGTTTAAATTTTTTATGAGCGGTATCTTTACGAATAATTTTTACCTCAGGTAAACTCAACACATTGTTAACGCCTGTGATGTTTTTAACGATCTTGTTCAAATCACGAAAGCGATTGAATTTATCGAGCGTGTAGATGGTACTATCAAGCACACCAATGCCAATGATATTGGCATCTTCGCCAAATTGTTTTTTGAATTCCTGAAGAAAAACCTGATCTGGGTCATCGGCAGGAACAGTGCGTGCAAGATCATAACTCATCTCTACCTTCGATGCAAAATAACCCATGACCACCGTGACCAACCCAATAAGAATAATGAGCGGCAGACGAAAGCGAATAATAAAACCTGAAATCTTATCCCACATGGCGAAAAATTAATCGGTAAAACTACGAAAAATGTGGTTTGGTCATTCGACAATTTGATAATTCGGTGATTCGGCTACTGTCATCATAAAATAAGCACATCAACGAATTACCGAATCAACCTTATATTTGATTACAAACCATTGCATTTATGTTACAGTCAACGCAACTAAAATCAAATCCGTCTTTGTTTGTCTTTCTTCCTTTAATCTACACCGTTTGGTCAGATGCTGTTCTCACGCCAAGTGAAAGTGCCACGCTCGAAGGTTTGATCGAAAGTCAACCGTGGTTGTCGGCCGAAGAGAAAAAATTTTTACGCTCAAAAATTGATCCGTCATCGCCACCTTCAGCCGATGATTTGATGAACTGGAAAGAAGAAATAAAAAAAGCAGCCGAGCGCACAGATGGAAAAAGTTTGGTAGACATTGGGTTTCAGTTGGTGCGCACGCATGGATCGCTTTCAATTGAGTTGTTGAATGAGCGAACAGCTCTTTCAAACATTGAAGCAACGCTGGGTTTTATTAGTCACGAAGCGGCCTACAATTTTAAGTCCGGCAAACGCGAATCGATGACGCATCAGCTCTCAACGCAAAAGACGTTTGATGTTGAAGCCATGACAAAAATCCTCGATGGAAAAAACGCAAGCATCATCCATAAAGTGAAAACCATTTTAGATGATCCCGAATTTCGTTTCATCGATCCGGGCAACCTTGAAGTCTATCGCGCTAAAGTTTTGCAGTGGGCGCATATGCTGGCTGATCAAGGTTTCGGTGCTATTGCTTATCCGAAAGAATATGGAGGTCAAAACGATATGGCCTCGTATTTCGCCATCATGGAAACGCTGAGTTATCACGACTTGAGTTTGGTGATAAAATTTGGGGTGCAGTTCGGGTTGTGGGGAATGAGCGTTTATTTTCTGGGCACCGAGAAGCACCATAAAAAATACCTGCACGACATCGGCACGCTTGAGTTGCCCGGCTGCTTTGCCATGACGGAAACCAATCATGGATCGAATGTGAAAGGAATTGAAACCACAGCCACGTATCATCACGCAACGAAAACAATCACTGTAAACACTCCGCACACCAATGCACGCAAAGAATACATTGGCAATTCTGCACTTCACGGACAAAAGGCAACTGTTTTTGCAAAGTTGATCGTAGAAGAAAAAGATTATGGAGTTTGTGCTGTTATTGTTCCGCTTCGTGATAAGAAAGGAAAAACGCTACCCGGCATTACAATTGAAGATTGCGGCAGAAAAATGGGTTTGAACGGAGTGGACAACGGAAAAATTGAATTTAAAAATGTTGAGGTGCCGCTCGAAAATTTACTCGATCGTTATACACAAGTTACACCTGACGGAAAATTTGCTAGCCCCATCGCGAGTGACAACCGCAGGTTTTTTACGATGCTCGGAACATTGGTTGGCGGAAGAATCGGAATTCCGCGCGCTGGACTGAGCGCATCAAAATCAGGATTGACCATTGCTATTAAGTATGGAGACCAGCGAAAACAATTCGGACCCGAAGGCTCAGCTGAAGTTCCGATATTGAATTATCGAATGCATCAGCGCAGACTTATGCCGCTACTCGCCAATGCGTATGCACTTCATTTTGCGTTGCAATATTTAACGAACCGATTTTTGCATCGCTCGGAAAAAGACATGCAAGAGATTGAAGCGCTCGCAGCCGGATTAAAATCATTTTCAACTTGGAACACAACCGCGACCTTGCAAGAATGCCGTGAGTGCTGTGGTGGTAAAGGCTATTTGTCTGAGAATAGAATTGATGCTTTAAAAAATGACACTGATATCTTCACCACATTTGAAGGAGACAACACCGTGCTGATGCAGTTGGTTGCAAAAAGCAGATTGACCGAATTCAAACAAGAGTTTGCACACATGGGTTTGTTCGGCATAGTAAACTATGTTGCTGCTCAGGCTAAAACTTCCATCACTGAACTGAATCCCATCATCGTTAGAAACACAGACGAAGATCATCTGCTTGATCCAGAATTTCATTTGGATGCATTCAACTATCGTGAACGCGATATTCTTACCTCAGCAGCTAAACGACTAAAGCGACTTATTGATGATGGCATGGATTCGTTCGATGCGTTTAATGTTTCACAACACCATTTGATACAAGTTGGCTTTGCTTACATCGAACGAATTGTGCTGGAGAAATTTATTGAGCAAGTGCAAAGTACAACCGACAAAAATTGTCAAACCGTTTTGAAAAAACTATGTGCGCTGTTTGCCCTTTCGCAAATCGATAAAAACAAAGGTTGGTATTTAGAGCAAGGTTACATGGAAGGGGTAAAAACAAAAGCGATCCGGAAACTAGTCAATCAATTGTGTTGGGATGTTCGGCAGGAAGCGATTCAGTTAGTCGATGCTTTCGCTATACCTGATAGTTGTTTAGCTGCGCCAATAGCTATAGCAAATTAATTTTACTCAGGAGTAATTAATAGTTCAGCTTTATAATCACTTTGTTTTATTACAACATTAGTGTTTGGGTATGGGCTGAGGCTGACCAATTTTATTCGATACCCATACATAGTGATTTCGCTTTGAAGCATGGGGAACGTATTGAGCACAAACGTGAACCAAAACTCTCCATCGAAAAAAGCAAATCTAACGGCTGCATTTCCTGCCGAAACGCATAGCGCGTTAGAAGGGCATCTTGAGTCCTCAAGAACAGAATCTAACTTGATTAGCAATCCAGGCTTGATGCTATAAATGACGCCTTGTGTCAATACAATGGTGTTGGGCGATCGAGGGATGCTATCGTAAACACACCCAGAAAGTATCAATGTGAAAATGATTGAGCAGAAAACCTTTTTCATCTACTATTTTGACCATTGAACAATGTCAAAGGTTGGAAGCATGCGAAGAAACAGTTGATTTTTCAAATGAATTTGAATACCAAATGCTAACAACCGTGGAAATGATGAAGTAAAAAAGAAGTATAAGACTAGCAAATGAAATGGAAGAATCAACCCCAAACCACCCATTGTTTTTCCAAAGCAAATAAACCCCGAGAAGATTTTTTATTAACTCCCAAACAAAAGCAAATCGATTCTTATCGAGCAATTCGGTGTAGGCATAAATCGAAAGAAAAACAATTGCACCATACCAGAAAATATTGGGAGAGCCAATTTTAGAAATGTTGCCAAAGAGATAACTCACCATCAACAACATTACTACCATCTGAATCCAACTCCAAACAACAATCCCAGAGGAAACTTTGGGATCGTATTTTTCAAAGTGATAAACGTCTTTGATTTTATAGACAGGATATTTTTCAACCACATCAGCCGGGCGCCAGCCGAGGGGCATAAACCAGATGCGAAGTTTGTCGATGAAGTTGCTGGTGTGCCACGCATCTTTGATCAATAACCACAAATGCAAAAAATTTATTTTGATCGGGTTCCATGTTTGCACGGGGCGGGTAACACCATACACGGGTGGAACGCTAGGCATTTCTTCTTGATAAGTACCAAACCATTTATCCCAGAAAATAAAAATCTGTCCGTAGTTCTTATCAAGGTATTCAGGGTTGATGGCGTGATGAACGCGGTGATGCGAGGGAGTCACAATAATTTTTTCTAAGAAACCCATTCTACCGATGTGCTGCGTGTGATACCAGAACTGTGCAAACAAATGCAACGGAGCAACAATGGCAATCACCTGCCCAGGCACACCAAACAATGCCGCGGGAATGAGAAAGAGCGCAAAGATTTTTATAAACACCGAAACACTTTGCCGCAGCGCGCAAGCCAAATTAAATTCTTCACTACTGTGATGAATGATATGGTTGTTCCAAAACAAATTATACTCATGCGAAATGCGATGCACCCAATAGCCGGCAAAGTCGAGTGCTATAAACGCGATGAGGTAAACTGCCCAAGTAGCTTGCACATGCACAACGGCTATTCTATTGACAAGCCATTCATACGAAATAACCGTGATGCCCAAACCCAACACATCTTTCGTTACATTCGTCACGCCTGAACTCAAACTTGAGATCATATCGTTTTGACGAACCGTATCATTGCCCTTTCGCCAGCCCCACCATTTTTCTATGAGTACGAGAATCAAAAAGGCCGGCATGGCAATCAACAATATTTTTCCGTAGGCTTCCATAATCGGCTTTTTCATGCAAGTTAGGAAACCTTATTTTTGTCTTCAACTAATACTATGAAGATATTCAACTGGTTTTTTGCATTGGCCTTTCTTGGTTTTGCCTCACTGCAATACAATGATCCCGATCCATATGTTTGGATTCCAATCTATTTAGCGATGACTATCTTTTGCGTTGCCATTACATTACGCCCCATCAGTAAAACAATTTATCTGCTTTTAAGCTTCGTATATTTTGTTTACATGGCAATCTTAAGTCCCTCCGTAATGAACTGGCTAAATTCTGATGACCGCTCGATGCTTTTTGATGAGTTTGCCAAAATGCAAAATATTTACATCGAAGAAACCCGCGAGTTTCTTGGCTTGGCGATTTGCCTTGCAGTCTTAGGAATCAATTTTTTTTTAGCAAAGCGCCAAACACCCCATCGCTCTAATTAAATCGGAATTAAAAGAACGAACATGATCTAAATGAAGACTTTTAAGAAAATAGTAAAGTATGTCGTCTATTTTCATTTGTTTGTCATCGCTTGCGCTGTGCTTGGCCATTGTACATTTCAGCATTATGCCAATACATCGTACGAAGCAGCAAAGAAAGTGGCTCCATTTGATGCCGTGATTGTGCCCGGTGTACCTTACGAAGACACCTCAACAAATATTATTTACAAAGCACGCGTGCTGTGGGCGAAACACTTGTACGATTCAGGTTTTACAAAAAATATTATTTTTTCTGGCTCAGCTGTCTACACACCTTACATTGAAAGCAGGACTATGAAATTATATGCTGTTGCGTTGGGTGTTCCTGAATCAAATGTTTTTACAGAAGAGAAAGCTGAACACAGCAGTGAAAATGTATACTACAGCTGGAAACTTGCCCGGCAACTTGGATTCAAAAAAATTGCATTGGCTACAGATCCTTACCAAAGTGGAATGCTGAAGGGATTGATCAAAGATTACACACCGGGCGTGATGTCACTACCGATTCAATTCGAAAAAATACAAGCGCGCGAAAAAATACTTCCGCGGATTGATCCATCTTCAGCCAAGGTAAGTCCGTTTGTTGCGTTGCCCAAGCGCGAAGGATTTTGGGAGCGCTTTCGCGGAACGATGGGCAAGCGTGTAAAGGCGGAAGCCAAGCTCGATGAAAATAAAAAATAAGCCTACCTCTGAAAAATTGACAAATAGCATTTAACCGAGTCGATTTAAATTTCTATTTTTAAAAACTAGTCGGCTTTAATTGATGCAACTCTCAACACGGTTTCAAAAATTTATTTTAGGCAAGGAAGACCATCAATTTTCTGATGCCGAGTTCAAACGGATCATGGTGACCGGCTATCTGGCCACGCTCAGTTTAACAGTTGCAATTACCTATGCGATTTTCGATGTCTCAAGCGGGGTTTATTACGCGCTCCCATCGTACACCTTGCTCACAATAACTTCTATAAGTGTATTCTTCTCAATTCGAAATAAAAAATATGCATTAGCTAAAATACTATTGATGGTGAACTCAAACCTCGTAGTATTTTTTTCGGCTGTCAACGATCCGCAAGGAACGGGCGCCTTTATGCTTTTCATTCCTGCCGGCACGGGCTCCTTTGCCATCTTTGGTTTTCGCGAGCGTATCAAACCTATACTGATTGCCATTTTTTCTATCGGGCTCTTCGTGATTGCATTTTTTGTTGACTTGCCCTTCAACAACCAAACGCCAACAGAGAATTACATCATGGCTAGCTTTATCATCAACTTTGTTATCTCGCTTGGCATTGTTGTTGGCATAGTCTATTTCCTCGGCAGCTTAAATGAAACCACCGAAAAAAATCTGATCGAAAAAGAAAAAGCAGAGCGCACAAAAAACGATCAGCTTGTAAAAATCAATAATGAACTTGACCGTTTTATCTACAGCGTTTCGCATGATCTTAAGTCTCCGTTAAGTACTATTCGGGGGCTGGTTTCCATTGGCGTTGTTTCGAGTGAGTACGATGAAATGAAAAAGTGTTTTGCGTTAATCGAAGACCGCGTGAAGGCGCAAGAATTTTTTATCAACGAAATTATTGACATCTACCGAAACAATCGTTCTGAACTGCGTCTTGAAAATGTAGATCTGCAAAAACTATTTGATGAGGTAGTTCATGAAACCTCTTTCGAGCCAGGCGCAAACATGATTCAATTTAAAATAACCACGCTTGAGCCCATTGCAATTGAAGCGGATCAGATTCGATTGAAAAGTATTTTGTTCAATTTGATTGGCAATGCTATCAAATACCACGACTACAGCAAGACTGAAAAAGTAATTCACCTAAGCGCCAAAAAAATAAATGGAGACGTGGAAATCATTATTGAAGACAACGGCAAAGGGATTGATGAAACGCACCTGCCTTTGATTTTTAATATGTTTTATCGCGCCTCTACCGATTCAAAAGGATCTGGCCTTGGACTTTATATCGTTAAAGAAATTGTCACGAAGATGAATGGCTCTATCTCGGTTACATCAAAAATAAATGAAGGCACACGCTTCATTATTGTTCTTACTACATAGCGGTGCCAGTTATCTTACGGTACAAACTCAACGCATGTCGGTCGGTAAGGCCGGAGATAAAATCAACAACCAAACGAAGCATTGCGTACACATTTTGCGAGTCGTGCGAAATATCCCAACGGATTTCTTCGGGCAATAATAATTTCAGGTTGTTATATTTTCTAGATGCATCTTTTGTTGCAACGGCTTGTGCCGCGGTAATAAATTCGCTGAGCAAATGAGGTAAAACCGCATGGCCGCTTGCCTCAATTTCTACTACTGTTCTAGCACGATAAATTTTTTCAATGGAGATTTTTGAAATTTCTCTCAACCCTTCTTGCGATGGAATAACATCGGTTAAGGCCTGATCAAATTTTCCGCTTAGAATATTTTTTTCTTCCTTCAGGAACAGCGCAGTACATTCATCCACTAATTTATTGATGGTGAGTGCACGCAGCACACCCAATTTTTCGGTGAGCCCGACAAGTTGATCAACTTTCTCTTTTTTGAATTGTTCTTTCAAAATGGAGGCCATTAATTCAACGGTTTCTTTTTCACTGATCAAACCCAACCGACAACCATCTTCCAAATCGATAATGCCGTAACAAATGTCATCGGCTGCTTCCACCAAATAGGTGAGCGGATGCCGGCACCAAACATTCTCCTGAATTTTGAGCAAGCCCAATTGATCCGCTACCAAAGAAAAGTTTTCTTTTTCTGATTCAAAGAATCCAAATTTCTTCTGACTCTTTTTTGATTTATCTCTTGACGGAAAAAACGCAGGGCAAGGATATTTTGTAAATGCACCAAGCGTTGCTGCAGTCAATTTCAATCCGTACCGTTTTTGATTTAGCAAGCGAAAGCCTTGTGCGTTGCCTTCAAAGTTGATAAGGTCGGCCCACTCGTTTTCACTCACCAAATTTTTAAACGATTGTCCTTTGGGATTCAACCGAAAAAAATCGGAGATCGCATCTTCGCCTGCATGGCCAAATGGTGGATTGCCCAAATCGTGCGCCAGCGATGCCGCAGCTACGATCGCACCAAAATCAAACAACGAAAAATTCTCCCGCAATTCAGGATGGCGCTTCAAAACCTCCTCGCCTACTTTCTTACCCAACGATCTTCCCACACTCGACACCTCTAGGCTGTGCGTTAAACGCGTGTGCACAAAATCTTCAACGGGCAGCGGATGGACTTGCGTTTTATCTTGCAGCCTGCGAAACGGATGCGAAAAAATGATCCGATCATAATCTTGCTCAAACGCACTGCGCGACTGATCGTGCACGTTGGTTTTAGATTGCAACCGTTGGGGCGAAAGAAGTTGTGGCCAGTTCACGTATCGAATTAATTATTTCTCTGCGAACCTCTGCGTTCTTTGCGGTTAAATGCATTTCAAACCGCAAAGGACGCAAAGAACCGCAAAGCAGTTAGATCGTTTTCAGCAACTCATGAATAGAAACCTCGCGCTGAATTTTACTTTTCACTTCTTCCATCTTCACACGCTCTTGTTTCATTGAATCTCGTTCACGGATTGTAACGGTGTTGTCTTGCAACGTCTGGTGATCGATGGTAACGCAATACGGAGTGCCAATCGCATCCATGCGTCTGTATCTTCTGCCAATCGTGTCTTTGTCTTCGTAGTAGCAGCGGAAATCAAACTTCAACATGTTCAAAACTTCTTCTGCTTTTTCGGGCAGGCCATCTTTCTTTACCAACGGCAACACAGCAATTTTGTACGGTGCCAACGCTGGTGGAATGGAAAGCACCACGCGCTCGCCCGCGTCTTCGCCTTCAGCTCCCACTTTCTCTTCCTTGTACGCAGTTGATAAAATCGACAAGAACATTCGGTCCAATCCTACCGATGTCTCTACCACAAACGGCACATAACTTTGTTGTGTCTCCGTATCGAAGTACTGCAACTTCTTGCCCGAATATTTTTCGTGGCTCTTCAAATCGAAATCGGTACGGCTGTGAATTCCTTCCAACTCTTTAAAGCCCATCGGGAAGTTGAACTGAATATCGCACGCTGCATTCGCGTAGTGCGCCAAGTTTAAATGATCATGATAACGATAATTGGCATCGCCTAATCCCAGCGCCTTGTGCCACTTCAATCGCTTCGCTTTCCAGAATTCATACGCCTCCATCTCCGTGCCCGGCTTCACAAAATATTGCATCTCCATCTGCTCAAACT
>DPLR01000053.1 GCA_003541895.1 Cytophagales bacterium
ATCTCAGATTTCAAATTTCAAATCTCAGATTGGCAACAATATCTGAAATCTGAAACCTGAAATCTGAAACTTGAAACTTGGAATCTGAAATTCAGTAATGTGACTGAGGAGGCGAAGCTTTGAGAAATAATTTCAAATTCCAGATTCCAAATTTCAAATTAGTGAGGCGTTTACTACTTGTCAACCCTTTCCTGGAATTTGAAATCTGAAATCTTGAATCTGAAATTTGAAACCTGAAATCATCCATGGATACGCCATTAAAATTTAGGCGCGCTTTGTTTTGGGATATCAGCGAAAAGGATATTGACCGTGCATTGCAAGAGTCGGATGACTGGGTGATGGTGCGTGTTTTTGAATACGGTAGCCTCACAGATATAAGTCAAGTGATTCAACTGTATGGCTCAGAAAAATGTGCGGCTGTTTTATCGAGCGCTTCTCTACGACCGATGGCCGCGGCCATGGCCTACCTTTTTCTAAACGTGGATCCAAGTCGAAAATATGCTACTGCATAAAGAGACAGTTACTCCTACCTTGTTGAATTTAGTGAAGCAGATTTTTACG
The DNA here is from genome assembly GCA_003541895.1 of Cytophagales bacterium. Taxonomy (GTDB): domain Bacteria; phylum Bacteroidota; class Bacteroidia; order Cytophagales; family Cyclobacteriaceae; genus ELB16-189. The sequence goes on from DPLR01000053.1 coordinate 562, forward strand.
CTAAAGGGCATGGAGTCGTTTCGACTGGTGGGCGGTACAGGTTTAAGTCTTCAACTGGGTCACCGAAAATCGGTCGACATCGATTTGTTTTCCAATGAGAAAGTGGATAAGACTTACCTTCGCAAAAATTTAGCCCGGTTATTTCCGGAAGTTGAAGTAGTAGTGACAGAAGATAGTTTGACTGCAGAGATTGATCAGGTCAGGGTTGACATTTATGATGACTGGATGATCCCATTTCGACAAGCTCCGGTGATTGCAGAAGGTATTGCTATGGCATCTTTGCGAGATATTGCAGCGCTTAAGCTTAGTTCGATTACCGGGCGAAGAGAGAAAAAGGACTACATCGATCTTTACTTTCTATTTGAACAGTTGGGCGCACAAAACGTGCTGACCGAATTCAAAGAATACGATCCGCATCTGTCAACCAAATCAATCCTGTTTGCACTGACGGAAGTGGATACAGCCAGAAATAATAAGTCGCCCATGCCAGACCTGATTTTGCCTGTAGATTGGAGCCTGATTTCAAATTCAATGAAGCAAGCAGCAAAGGAGTATGTTGCTAGTCTTTGATATGTGAATTATTCCAAATTCAAAGTTCCAAATTCAAAATTGGGGAGGCTGAATTGGTGGCCGGTCGCCAGGTTCCGGTTAACCAGTCAAGGAGAATACAACTTGAAATTGTTTTGACATTTTGAAAGCTAGAAACTCGCACCTGAGAACTGGTTACCAGTTACCAGGTTAACCGGTCCGCTGAAAACCTTGAAATCGAGTTGAATCATTTGCTATATGTTTAATCTACTGAATATATTTTCTTCTACTCGATCCCGCGCAAAAAATAAAAGGACTGTCCTCACCATCTTAGCTGGCCAAAGTAATTGCGGTGTGTACAATTATCTAGAGCTTCCAGATAAAGCCGAATCGGTATTCTGTTGGAACGTCAATACATCTAAAATTGATACGGTAGTAAGTACTGAACAAATGCTTGGCAAACATGTTGGTCCTTTGGTCTTCCTTGCCAATGGGATGAAGAAAAAATTTCCAAAAGACGATTTGTATTTTTTGCAATGGCATAAAACCAACACCACGCTTGCCAAAGATTGGGACATCAATGACCCTAAAAGTCTATTTGCTGATTTGACTCGCCATCTTGACGCTTTATTGAAACAGATGCCGAAGCCCGATAAGATTATTTTTATCTGGATGCAAGGTGAATCCGATAACTGTATCCCTGAATTCGCGGCACAGTATTATGAGCATGAGAAGGAGCTTTTTGGTATGCTTTCAACTCGCTATTCCATCAGTCAAATATTCAACTACCAGCTCAGCCCCTGGACGGCCAGAGTGCGGGTTCATCAAGCTAAAGAACTCCATAGCCGGAATAACAAAAAAATTACGCTACTTAAAGTGCCTAAAACTGGTTATCGCGAAGATCATATCCACTTGAGCATAGAAGGCGCAAAGGCTTTTGCCGATAGCGTGCTAAATCGGTTGAGATGATAAGGAGCAGCAGTTTGCTAGTGAGAAATAATTTCAAATTCAAAATTCCAAATTTAAAATTGGTAGGGTTGATTTTAGATCAGTGTGCGTAAACCTATCCAACAACTGGTAACAAAGGTTAACCACCCCATGGATGTAAAAATTTATACTCCGCGAAGAGAGCAAAGTTTTTTTACACTCTTCAAAGAGATTTTTCAGGGCTTTAGAGAAGGTCGTCATCTCGCCTGGAGCTTGTTTATACGTGATCTGAAAGCTGGCAACCGAAAGTCGGTGCTGGGTTACCTTTGGATTTTCTTACCACCTTTTGCTACGGCTGCGATATGGATATTTTTAAATGGCCAGAAAGTAATTGCTATTCAAATTACGCCAATGAAATACGCAGCTTTTACATTGTGCGGTACGCTGCTGTGGAGTTTGTTTGCCGAGGCAATGATCAAACCCATCACGCGCCTTCAATCGGCTATGCCCATGATGGCGAAATTGAATTTTCCAAGGGAGGCCATTCTTTTAGCATGTGTATACGATGCTGCGTTTGCGTTGGTGGTGCGATTAATTCTTTTAGTACCGGTGTTGTGGGTGATGGGGTATCCGCCCGTATGGCAATTCATTCCTGCAGCGCTGGCCATGTTTGGCCTTGCTTTTTGCGGACTGGCAATTGGCATTTTTATTAGTCCCTTAGGATTACTTTACACAGACATAGGCCGGGGCATATCTATTGTCTTGCCGTTTGCCATGTACCTTACCCCGGTAATTTATCCATTGCGCGCGAGCGAGGGTGCACTGGCTTTTCTACAAGGTTTGAATCCGGTTACACCCTTTTTAGAACGCGCACGCAGCCTCATCGGAACCTATGATTTCACGCTACAAACGGACCTTTACGTTTGGATGCTGGTCATCATTTTCCTGCTGCTGATCGGGTTACTATCTTTAAAAATTTCCTTGCCGATTATTGTTGAACGCTCCGGAAGTTAATATGAGCCAAGGTGAAGTTTTAATCAAGGCAGAAAACGTAAGCAAAAAATTTAGCCGAAACCTCAGGCGCAGCCTGTGGTATGGAGTTACCGACATCATTCAGGGAATGCTGGGCATGACGCCATCTTTGGGTTTGCGCAAAGATGAATTCTGGGCTGTAAACAATGTAAGTTTTGAAGTGAGAAGAGGGGAGTGCCTAGGGCTCATCGGTCACAACGGTGCCGGTAAAAGTACTTTATTGAAAATGCTGAACGGATTGATTCGCCCTGATGAAGGTCGAATTGAAATGCACGGAAGAGTAGGCGCTCTTATTGAATTAGGCGCAGGATTTAACCCACTCCTCACCGGACGGGAAAATGTTTATGTGAACGGTACCGTGTTGGGTTTTACGCGACAAGAGATTGATCGGAAGTTTGATACCATTGTTGCCTTTGCCGAGTTGGGAGAGTTCATTGACATGCCCGTGCAAAATTATAGTTCGGGTATGAAAGTGCGGCTTGGCTTTGCCGTGGCTTCACAGATGGAACCTGATATTTTGATTATCGATGAGGTACTGGCAGTAGGTGATATGGGATTTACATTAAAGTGTTTGAACAGAATTGATGAGATCCTTGGAAAGACTGCTGTTATTTTTGTGTCTCATAGTATGCCTCAAGTGTATCGAATTGCAAGTCAAATATTATTATTAGATAGCGGCAAAAGTGTATACTCGGGTGATAATGTGAGTGAAGGATTGGATAACTATTATGCTAAATTTAACTTTATTCCTTCATTTTCAGATGATGAGGATGTCAAGTTGATTAGCTTAGCCATCAACAACATTGAAGTTCAGAAAACGCAGGCCCCAATCATTGTAAACAGGTTAAATGATTTGCGATTTGATATTTCTATTGAACTTGACCCTGGCTACAAGAATCCGGAAATTTCTCTCGCGATTTACGACAAGGAGCAGCGGGCAATTGCTCAAGTAATCAGGGAAAAAGGTGGCCCACTAGTTAATAATGGTGGTCTCGTAGAAGTTAGTATTATTTTGAAAGACATTCAATTGTCAAAGGGTATTTATTCACTCACATTGATTGTGAATGATCGACATAAAGGCAGGGTCTTACTAAGAGCACAATCTTGCGCATTTTTTCAGGTATCAGCTCTTGATCAGATTTGGACTCCATTTCAGCTTACCGGGGAATATCAACAAAAATCAAATCAGACGTTAATTTAAAGAATATGTTTCAGGAAGTATTAAAGGATGAGATAGTGAAAAACTGGGCAAATGATTTTGGCGAAGAAAATCATGATCCCTACCGGTTTGGTCCTTATTCAAAACCCAAGCGTCAACTAAAAGATAAAGTTAAATTATTTACAAAAAGATTAATTGGATATAAGCCAGACTTAACTGCTTATCTACCATTGAGGCAGTTAGTTGACAAGTATGGCAGTGACCTTGATTTCTTATACGCTCAATTAAATGAAACCGGGAGAGATTTACTGGTAAAGGTAATTGCGTACAGGATTCTTGGGCCAACTAGAATAAAGCTTCCCCTTAATAC
>DPLR01000425.1 GCA_003541895.1 Cytophagales bacterium
GACTGGATAAGGGAAATAATTTTGAGAATTATCTCGATAAGATTGAAAAAAGCGTTACCAAGTTAGATGGGTTTATTCGCGACATCATCGATTTCTCTAGGAATGCAAGAACTGAAGTGGAGGCCGAACTTATCGACTTTAAAACGTTGATCCTTGAAGTCTTTGAAAATCTGAAATACCTCGATGAAAAAGACAGAATCAAACGGATTGTAAAAGTAGATGTGCAAGGCGAATTTTATTCAGATAAGAAAAGACTGAGCGTAGTATTGAACAATATCATTGCCAACGCCATTAAGTATTCAAACCCCCACGCAGAAACCCCGTTCATCGAGGTACGCGTGAAACAAAATTCATCTGTTACCGAGATGGTCATCTCCGACAATGGTATTGGCATAGCCGAAGAACACATCGATAATATTTTTAAAATGTTTTACCGTGGCGATGCCAAGAGCCGCGGTTCGGGCATCGGTTTGTATATTGTAAAGGAAACACTCGAAAGGATTCAGGGTACTATTTCAGTGCACTCAGAATATGGTAAAGGCAGTACGTTTTCTATCGTTCTTCATTCGATTCGTCCGCAAGCCATACGCCATTCGCTGCAACAAGAATCTACGAACATGGCTTAAAATTTATTTTAAGATAATCCCCAGATTCGTGAGATCACCATGCTGATTACGAGAAGAATAAGCAACACCATAAGTTGTCTAAATCTGCCTTTAAAACTTGAGTTCGCTATCATCTTCATGGCCTGCATACCTTGGTTTAAAAAAATTCGAATACAAAGATGCAATGATACCCGTCTGTGATTTTTTAAAATCACTCCTAAAACCTACATCGGTAACATAATTTAATACGCAACCAACACCAGTCTGACAACAATGAAATTAGAGCGATGAATTGAGCGATGACTAATTGCTCTGAATTTTGATGAAGTCTTCTACTTCGCGCTGTAGGTCTTTTGCTGTCACTTCATCATAAGCCATCGTGGCAATGGATTTGAAAAGGTCACCTACCAAACTTTTTTCGAAACCCAATTTTTCGGCATAAACGGAAGCAACTTCTAATTCAAGATCTTCAACAACGCGATCAAGGTAGATCATGTAAACCAGATGAAAAATAGCGTCAATTCTTCCGGCTTTGTCGGTTGGAATGGAAGGTGTGGTTTTTTCAAGCTCACGCAAGTCATCAGCATTTACACCTAATTGAATCCCCCACTTAACAATGCATGCCAAGTAGTTTCCATCAACACTGCCAGCGGTCTTAAAAACAGCTAGCAGATTGAAATAACTTTTCTTGACTTTGTTTAAATCAATGATCGAATCTTCCATGTATGCAATTTACTAATTTGTTTGATGCGTTTTTGAATGAGACAAAATGAAAATAAAAAAAGGAGACACCGTTAAGTGTCTCCTTTTTTAAGGGAAACCTATATTTATTTTAACTTAGCAAGCTCTTCAACCATATCGATGAGCTTGTTAGAATAACCCCATTCGTTATCATACCAAGAAACAACTTTTACAAAGTTATTGTTGAGGGCAATTCCGGCTTTTGCATCAAAGATAGAAGTGCGTGCATCACCAAGGAAATCTTGCGATACCACATCGTCTTCGGTATAACCAAGAATTCCCTTCAACTCACCTTCGGAGGCTTCTTTCATCGCCTTCTTGATATCATCATAAGAAGCTGGCTTCTCAAGGCGCACGGTAAGATCAACAACAGAAACATCGGCTACAGGTACTCGGAAAGACATTCCGGTTAGTTTTCCTTTCAACTCAGGGATTACAAGCGATACAGCTTTAGCTGCACCTGTAGATGAAGGAATGATATTTTGATAAGCGCCACGGCCGCCTCTCCAATCTTTTGCCGAAGGAGAATCTACTGTTTTTTGAGTTGCCGTTACAGCGTGAATGGTACTCATTAAACCTTCAAGAATGCCAAACTTATCGTGAAGTACTTTAGCCACAGGAGCGAGGCAGTTGGTTGTGCACGATGCATTTGAAATAATGGTGTGCTGTGCAGTTAATTTTTTGTGATTAACACCCATCACAAAAGTAGGGGTGTCATCTTTCGCTGGCGCAGACATAATTACTTTCCTTGCTCCGGCTGTAATGTGTTTCTGGCCATCAGCTTGCGTCAGGAACAATCCGGTTGATTCGATTACAATTTCAGCACCTACTTCATTCCATTTTAAGTTGGCAGGATCTTTTTCGGCAGTTACGCGGATGGTCTTTCCGTTCACTACTAAGTTTTTTTCTTTTACTTCAACGGTGCCATTAAATTTACCGTGAGTTGAATCGTACTTTAGCATGTAGGCCATATACTCTGGGTCTACAAGGTCGTTGATGCCAACGATCTCTATATCTTTTCTGTTGATGGCTGCACGGAAAGCGAGGCGCCCGATACGACCAAATCCATTGATCCCGATTTTTGTCATGATTGAAAAATTAAAATTTTGAGGAGGTAAAAATAGATTTCATAACACCTAAAACCAACCGATTTTGTAGAAAGAATCTGTTTTTTTTAACGCTCACGTTTGCATTTCCAATGTTGCGGTCTATCTTTGCGGCTCTTTTTAGAAAGACGGTCCGTTCGTCTAGGGGTTAGGACACCAGATTTTCATTCTGGTAACACGGGTTCGATTCCCGTACGGACTACTGAGTAAACCAATAATAGCCTGTAAGCCAATCGCTTGCAGGCTTTTTTGTTTTTGATAGGCATCCCTTGCATAATCAAAATGACTTCCTCAAAATTTCCCCTGTCTTTCGTCTCCACTCAAAAGTTAAGCGTATACTTTTCGTCCGATTGTCTAAATTGAAAAACAATTTCGTACTGTCATCTCTTATGAAAAAACTTTTCACCACGGTATTAGTGCTTGCCCTTGTTCTTCAGGTAAATGCCCAGAACCAACTTATTTTACATGCCGATTTGGGCAAGACTAAAATCAGCAAGCATATCTATGGTCACTTCTCTGAGCACTTAGGTAAATGCATCTACGGTGGATTTTATGTGGGAGAGAACAATACAAAAATTGCCAACTCCAAAGGAGTGCGCAAGGATGTAATTGAGGCGCTCAAGAAAATGAAAATCCCTAACCTCCGTTGGCCAGGAGGTTGTTTTGCCGATACTTATCATTGGGAGGATGGTATCGGCCCGGTAAGTCAAAGGCCGAAAATGATCAATACAAACTGGGGAGGAGTTACCGAAGACAATAGTTTTGGCACCCACGATTTTTTGAATATGTGCGAGCTACTTGGAGCCGAGCCCTACTTGGCTGCCAACGTAGGTAGTGGCACGGTACAAGAATTTACGCAATGGATTCAATATGTAAATTTTGATGGCGAGAGCCCCATGTCTAAAGTGCGAATTGAAAATGGAAGGGAGAAAGCATGGAATGTAAAATTCTGGGGCGTAGGTAATGAAGCGTGGGGTTGTGGTGGCAATATGCGTGTCGAGCATTATGTAGACATCTATCGGCAATATGCTACGTTCATGACCGACTGGTCGAATGCCAGCCAAATTTTTAGGATCGCCAGTGGTGCGAATGGAGCCGACTATCATTGGACCGAAGTTTTGATGCGCGATATTCCTCACGACATTCTTGATGGCGTAGCGTTGCATCATTACTCGAATGTGCAATGGTCAAACAAAGGTTCATCTACTGATTTTAATGAGGGTCAATATTTTGCTACGTTAAAGTCGGCTTTGTTTATGGATGAGTTGGTAACCCGTCATTCCACTATTATGGATCGGTATGATCCTGCCAAAAAAATCGCCTTGGTAGTAGATGAGTGGGGCGGGTGGTATGATGTAGAGCCAGGAACAAACCCAGGGTTTCTCTATCAGCAGAATACGATGCGCGATGCAATGATTGCCGGAGTAACATTGAATATTTTTAACAATCACAGTGAGCGCGTTCGCATAGCCAACCTAGCTCAAACTATTAATGTGTTGCAGGCTGTCATCCTTACGAAAGACGAAAAAATGATATTAACTCCAACGTATCACGTAATGGAGATGTACAATGTTCATCAAGATGGTATTTTATTGCCCATCGATTTGAAAACAAACAACTATCAATTTGAAGGCAAGACGCTGCCTGCAGTCTCTGCTTCAGCATCAAGAGATCAAAGTGGAACAACTCATATTTCATTGGTAAACATTGACGCAAAAAATGCACAGGAGATTTCGATCCAGCTGCAAGGCACCAAGTACAATTCTGTTACCGGAAGAATACTTACGTCTGCCACGCTGCAAGATCACAATACGTTCGAAAACCCTTCGAAGGTAAAACCCGAAACGTTCAAAGGAGCAACGCTGGCATCCGACTTGAAAGTAACACTGCCTCCATTCAGCGTTGTGGTTTTGGAGTTAAAATAATTTCCTGAAAACATTTCAAGCAACAACAAAACACATCTACTATTTCTTTTAGGAATATATCCTACCACTTTTCCCAGCTCCTAATTGTGCCTTAGAAATTCAGCTTTTATGGAACAAATTTTATTGAGATCGGAAACTTTTTAAAGCTCTATTCTTTAACAACCCGGGTTAATGAAACTTTTTCACCTTGCTGCACTCTTACGATGTACATACCGCTGGGCAGTTTAGATAAATCGATTTTTGCCTGTTGCACATCACCTTCACTCTCAAAAGTAAATGATGACATTTTCACACCCATCGAATTGTCAATTTCTCCTTCGGCAATAGTGCCACTTCTGACTTCAAGCGTCACCATTCCAGAAGTAGGGTTAGGATAAGCGGTCAAACTCATTTCTTTAGGTTTCTCATCGCTAAGGGTAAACACTTTTTCTGCTGATACTCTACAGCCATGGCTGGCAACTTCAACTCTATAAAGACCTGCTTTAGTCGGCTTGAAGTTCTGACTTGTAGCACCTGCAATCAACTGCCCATCATCATACCACTGGTTACCATCGGCATAGTTCGATTGTAATGTTTGCGCATCGGGCATGCTAATCTCTGCTGATTTGATAATACCCTTACCATTATCCGTAAATACCACACTAAATCGCTTTGCACCAAAGGTGGTTGAATCGTTTTCATTCACAGAGAAGCTATACGTTGAAGCTTGTCGAAGGTCAGTTGAGGTATTCGCAAGGTGATCTTTCAATTGCATTTGCATGCTTGAAGAGAATGAACTTAATCCAGTAAAATCAAGGTGATATGTACCAGTTTTCACGTTAGCAATGTCGAGTGATACGGTACGTGAACAGTTGTATGGTAGGGCATTGATCGCAAATCGATCATAGGCACCAGTTACTGTTGATAAATTGACCTGGCCAAATCGGTTCATCATTTTTTCAGCATCATACTGTAGGTCCACACCTTCTGTCGCACCTTTTAAGAAGTAAATTACCGCCTCGTCACTTTGACCTTTGTCGGAAGCAACATTAATACGGAGCAGGTTACTTGGTGCTGTTTCCCTATAAAAGATAGGTTTTATGGTTGGGTTCGCTTTGCTCGTTTCGCTGAATGTAAGAGAGGCGCCCGTACCTGTTGCCTTCACCCAAAAACCTTGTCCCGTAGGAATGTATTTACTTGCTCCATAAGTTGAAACTCCATTTACCCATGAAGCGGTGACGGCAGTACCATTAGCAGTATTGTAGTCATCAAAGTAAATAGCATTGCTCACTTTGCTTGTTGTAGGGGATGGATTTACTAAAGTCCAATCAATGGCAGATGGGTACGGATTTCCGATTAAGTTCCATCCATTACCTTTTCCTGAAGTAAAAGTCAATTTTGGGTTGCTCGTGGCGTTCAGTGTGAGGCTTCCGGTGTTTGCCACTCCACGTACCCACCATGAATCATCTTGACTACCTACTGGATGTTCTGAATCAGGACCAAATATAAAAATGGAATAACCTTGCCCTGGCATAAAGACAACCGAAGTATCTTGGGTTGTCGCTGGGAATCCAGGCCATGTAGCTAGTTTTTCGTTATAATAAATCAATGAATTTTGAGTGTAGTTAGTTGAGCCGCCTTGTGGTGTTATAGTTGCTACTAAACTACTTCCTGTAAATGGACCAGTTACGGGCAACGATTTTTTAATCATTCCAACACTGGCACCCTGAACTGGTGATGAAATATCTCGCCATACCTGATAATAATATTGAGAAACACCAATCCTGCTCATGTGCCGCTGAACTGTAATTTTACCTAACTGTGTGCTTGGGGTAGCACCGCTAAGTGCAGCAATGCTTGCGTCAGCGGTGGGAAGATCATTGGTAGATAGCAACGTAAAAACTTTTGTGTTAGACGCACCATCGGTGTCAAATGTATTTGCGCCTATGGAGAGTACATTCACTAACTGAATTCCCGCGGTGTTCTCGT
>DPLR01000374.1 GCA_003541895.1 Cytophagales bacterium
CGTCAAATAATCTAAGAGCTTGTACTCCAAGAGAAGTAGTTCATATGTAAGTGAATTGATGTATGCGTTAACTCCTGCCGTATATTGATCAACTACTTTTTTCATCAACGGATCATTTTGCATTTCCCTGGCGCCATTCTCGGCACCGTATACCATCCCCAGTCTTCTTTGTTTCCGATCGAAGTCAAGTGTGGCTGAACCCAATATTTCAGATACTCTCCCTGCGCCTGCGTGGGTCTGCAATTCCATTTGCCACAACCGATGTTGTGCAGTGATGTAGCCTTGCGCAAAAAACAAGTCTTCTTCGTTGGCGGCATAGACGTGTGGTATCAACGTGCTGTCGTAGATAACAGTAACCTCTTTATTGAGGCCTTGCATCATTGCCTCTGATGCAGGGGCAATATTTTTCGTTTCAGCATTTCGCCAAAAGCCATGAAACGGATCTAAGAATTTGCCGAGTGGGGGTAGAGGTTTTCCTTGAATGCTCCACGATCTGTTCAGGGCGTAGACTAAAAAAAGAGTGATGGCCAGCGTGAGTGTAACTTTAAAGAACTTCATGAATGATCATTTACAATGGTTGATTTCAGAAAAATATTGGGTTGAGAAAGTTAGAGTATCTTTTTGAAAAACACAGCAAGATTTTTAGCGATGATCTGATGACCTTGATCATTCGGATGGATGCCATCGCCTTGATTTAATTTTTCATCTCCCGCAACCCCCGCCAATAAAAAAGGAATGAGTTCGGTTTTATTTTGCTTTGCTAACTCAGGATATAGTTTTCTGAATTCATCGGTATAGGCTTTACCCAGGTTGGGAGGTACCATCATGCCGGCCAACACTATTTTGGCTTTCGGGTATTTCGTTTTCACTTTGGTGATGATGGCTTGCAGATTGCTTTTCGTTTGTGATAAAGGCAAACCCCGAAGTCCATCATTGGCACCCAACTCCAACACAAAAATATCGATGGGTTGTTTCAGTAGCCAATCAATGCGGCCGAGCCCGCCTGCCGATGTTTCGCCACTCAATCCACCATTCATCACTTTTACTTTTTTAGGGCCTTTATTCAATTCCTTTTCGAGCAGTGCAGGGAAAGCGTGTTCGGTAGAAGCAAGTCCATAACCTGCGGTTAGGCTGTCGCCAAAAAAGAGGATGGTGGTGGTATTTTGTTGGAGATAGGAGAGGCTTAAAATCCAAACAATGAGGGTGATGAACGGCATGATCTCTAATAAAAAATAATATCAAATTACACTTTCAAGTAACGCATTCAATCGTTAATTTTCATGAAGTTAATGATCACCCATGGGTATACAAGAACTTCTTAGTCTTTTTCATAATGGCAAAGCTTCAGCCAAAAGTCATATGAAAAACCTTATTGAGATGGCAGCCATTGACGGCCATTTTGATGATGTTGAATATGACCTGCTCAAACAAATTGCCAAACAAAACGGTGTATCAGAGTCAAAGCTTCGCCACATCCGCGAGAACCCGAATGAGGTGAAGTTTGAGCTTCCTGCTGATAAGAAGGAGCGGTTTCGCCAGTTTTATGACCTCGTGCACATGATGAGCGTTGATAACGAAATTCATCCTAACGAGATGAGTTTGTGCGATCTGTTTGCCATCAAATTTGGTTACCCCAAGAGTTCGTCTAAAGAGCTGATTCAGGCTATACGCAGTAATATTCAAAACGGACAGAGCGCTGACGAGACTTTTAAGCGCATGGACATGTATATTTTATAGTTTATCTGGACTAGATAAATCAGCTGATTTTCAAATAGATAAGTCGTTTACGTGAAGACTTTCCTTCGGCTGGTGTAAGTTTTTCTAATTTCTTGGCTAACGATTGTTTAGGTTACTATTCCTGCAAGCAATACTTTTGCGCCTTTTAAAAAATTCTGGTAATCATTAGTTAACATTAAAATTGGCGCACGGCCAGGGATAGGTAGGATGACGATGCTCGATCAGACGGAGGTGGAGGTATGGCAAGATTTGTTTACCTCGATTATAGAAGATGCAGACTCCAACATTTTATTGCTAGACGATGAGTTTAGGATTGTTACCATCAATCCCGGCTTCTATTGGACTTTCCTTGAAACCTATGGAGTTGAATTAAAGAAGGGAAGTTATATCCTTACGTCAATGAATGAAGTTAACCCCACATTGACTAAGCAATGGAAAGATCGGTTTCAAACAGCCTTGAGTGGCTCTCCCGTTAAGGTAGAAGACGAATTTGAAATTGAGGGCAAGCAGTATTATTGGGAGCTTCATTATAAGTCAGATACTTTTCTGGATGGCCGCCAGTTTGTTTCGGTCTTCAGTCGCGATGTATCGGTTCGCAAGGCATATCAAAAAAAGATTTTAGGCAACGAGGCCAACCTCCGTTCTATCCTTAACACCATTGAGAACAGCATTTGGTTGGTGAGCAGTGATTTTGAATTGATCGATTTCAACAAAGAGTTTTTTAAACTATACAAGCTGGCGTTTGGGGTGAAGTTGATTCGTGGTAGAAACATTTTCGATTTCGTTCCCGACCACATGCCTGAGTTGCGCCAAGTATGGCACGCCCGCTATTCAGCCGGATTAAAAGGCCGCCCGGGTAAATACATTGAAACGTATGCCATCGGCAATTCACTTCGCATGTTCGAATTGAAAATCTATCCGATCGTGGAGGATGGACGTGTTACGGGTGTAACTATTTACTGCCGCGACATCACACAACAACGCGAAGCTGAAGATTTGCTGAAAGCGCAAAACGAAGAGTTAACTAAAATCAACAGCGAACTCGATCAGTTTGTGTACAGTGCTTCGCACGATCTGCGGGCACCTTTAATGTCGGTCAAAGGATTGGTGAACATGATCAAGATCGACCCCGACAAAGAAAAACTAGATCATTATCTTCAGCTGATTGAAAGCAGCATTTGCAAGCTCGATCATTTTATCACCGACATTGTACATCATTCGCGCAACTCGCGTATGGAGGTGATGCCTTCAAAAATCAATTTCAAAAAATTAGTGCGTGAGTCGATCGATTCATTGAAGTACATGGAAGATGCGGATTCAGTTGAGTCGATCATCAACATCAATGATGAAGTACCTTTCTATTCCGACCACAGCCGCTTGTTGATCATCTTCAACAATATCGTATCAAATGCTGTGCGTTACCAGGACAAGGCCAAGCAGTCATTCCTGAAAATTGAAATCGAAAATCAGTTAGAGAAGGCCGTCATTAAATTTATTGATAATGGTTTGGGCATTGCCGAAGAGTTTCAAGAGAATATTTTCAAGATGTTTTTCAGGGCTCACCATGAAAGCAAAGGCTCCGGACTTGGCTTATATATTGTAAAAGGCACCATTGAAAAACTGAATGGATCAATTACGGTACAATCAAAGTTGGGCGAAGGCACTGAGTTTATCATTGAGATACCCAACTCTTTTCCGGTACCAAGTTTGAATTGATTTCTTTATCCAAGGAAAGAG
>DPLR01000333.1 GCA_003541895.1 Cytophagales bacterium
TAACTATTGGATTTAAAATTGGCCGGTCTATTTTTGAATTTGATATCAACGTTCAATTCAAATTCATCAGAGGCCTTGTATGGAATCTTTATTTCTTGCGGAAAGAAATACCAAACCAAAAAGACCACGTATTTCATTCGCTAAAATTGATTTCCTAACTCTTCGAATCACGCTTGGCTCTTTTCTCAGCGCGTTTTTCTTTCAATGATTTTTGGGGCTCCTTTTTGGTCTCTTTTTTCTTATCCATTCCTTTTGACATAACTGTAGGTTTTTAGTTCATCAAAAATAAATTAAACCAATGAAGCACACAACCCCTCTTTGCGGTAAAAACATTATCATTATTTTTGCGGCAATTCAAAGAAACTATGGGACGCATATTTGAAAAAAGGAAGCATAAGATGTTTGCACGCTTCGATAAGATGGCGAAAGCTTTTACACGGATCGGAAAAGATATAGCAATAGCAGTAAAGCAAGCTGGGCCAAACCCCGACAACAACCCCAAACTCCGAATGGCAATTCAAAATGCAAAAGGAGTAAACATGCCAAAGGACCGTGTTGAGTCTGCTATTAAGCGGGCTTCGTCAAAAGAAGAAAAAGATTTTCAGGAAGTGGTTTATGAAGGATACACTCCACATGGAGTACCGGTGGTGGTGGAATGCGCCACGGACAACCCAACTAGAACAGTGGCCAACATTAGGCTGCATTTTTCAAAGAATGGAGGCAATATGGGCAACTCAGGCTCGGTAGCTTTTCTTTTTGAACGGAAAGGTGTTTTCAAATTCGATCCGTCCAAACTCAACCTTGCTGAATTAGAATTGGATTTAATTGACGCAGGTGCAGAAGACATTCAACAAGACGAAGAAGAAATTACAATCCTAACTAAGTTCGCTGACTTTGGTCATTTTCAATGATTTGTTGAATCAAAAAAACTCGAAGCCAAGAGCGCTTTGCTTCAGTACATTCCAAACACTACCAAAGAACTTTCAGAAGCAGAACAAGACGAGGTATTAAAATGTGTTGAGGCGATTGAAGAAGATGAAGATGTGCAAAACGTTTATCACAATCTTGCCTAAGATCTTTTCTTTAGAAATTCGTCAAGCTATTCATCTTTTTGGAAAAATATAGGCTGCTCGAAATCCTATGTAATCGTAATTTCCTTGAGGAGAATTAATGGTCTGAAATTTTAATCCTAAATCAAAATCAGAAAAATAATAGCCGATGCCAGGTGCTACGCCAAAATCGGTCTCCGATTTACTTCCTCCACTAACAAGGTGAAAGCCAAGTTCGCCCATTACATAAAGGCCGTTGATTTGATCCTGAAAATAATATTTCAACCCCGCTTGCAAGGGCACCATTGTGATAGATTTAGCCGACCCTTTTCCTGAAAAAGATAAAAACCCTGCATCAACAAGCCATGACATCCGCTTTCCAAATTCATTTTCATAACGAGCTGATAGGCCGAATCCATTTCCCACTGCTTTTGATAAATCGCCAGCAGGCAAGGCAACATCAACTCCAGCTGAGACTTCCTGAGCAAGAGTTTTTTGCATAGAAACTACAAGTACTAAAATTGAAATTAATAAACAGTATAATTTGCCAACCATTGTTTTAAATTTTTCACAAAATATCCCAATGGATAAATAACAAACAGGATAAAAGTCATAAAAAAAGCTGCTCAATAATCGAGCAGCTTTTTTTATGCTGAGATTAGCTCAAATTTATTATTTTCCGAATAATTTATACCCGACAACAAGTTGTAAGGCGGTATTCTTAACTGTAACTGATGAACCGCCAAAACTTGAGCTATTTGCTATATTGGTAAGTCCAGCGCAATAACGTAAACCAGCATTAAACGGTCCGAAATCAACTCCTGCACCAATAACTGCACTAAAATCTGATGAATTAAAATCTGATTTTATATCAGTAGTAGTTCCACCACTAATTCCTTTGGCAGACATAAGTAATCCTAATTGAGGTCCAGCCAATAAGTGAAAGTTTTCAGTAATATTATATCTGAAAAGCACGGGGATAGAAATATAGTTCATTCTAATAGTTGCCTCTGATCCTCCCGTAAGTGATGCAGGCCACTTTGAACCGACCGAAGAAAAAAGTAGCTCTGGCTGCAAGCCAATGTTGTCGTTGAACATGAACTTAGCATATCCACCAATGAGATAGCCAATTTTAGAGCTTGGAGAAACGGATGCTCCTGAAGCGGAGAAGGATTGGTTTGCATCATTCAATCCAAGTCTAGCCCCAATAGAGAAGTTTTGCGCGTTTGCAAAAGTTATTGAAACTAGCGCGAGTACAATTAAAAATAAACTCTTTTTCATAACGTGTTTGTTTAGTTTGAATTTAAAGTGACATAGTCAAAAATAGTTAAATGCAGCTTACCATTCAAGTCCATAAATCATTGCTTACTTCATTTAATTTTGTTAACTAACCATTCTCGGGCATTGGCAAATGC
The DNA here is from genome assembly GCA_003541895.1 of Cytophagales bacterium. Classification (GTDB taxonomy): domain Bacteria; phylum Bacteroidota; class Bacteroidia; order Cytophagales; family Cyclobacteriaceae; genus ELB16-189. The sequence goes on from DPLR01000333.1 coordinate 2,465, forward strand.
TTCCATCCAAGGGCTAACTTCGTCTACCTTTTTGTCTCGTGTATAATGCGGCCAGTTCCATGGAAATAAACTTCGCTCAATGTGAGGCATGATGGCCAGATGTCGCCCATCTTTTGAAGACAACGCTGCCACTGAAAAATCAGAACCGTTGGGGTTGCCCGGATACTGATCATACGTAAAGGTAGCTGCCACTTTGTAGAGCGCTTGATCTTTAGGCAACTTGAACTGACCCTCTCCATGCGCCAACCATACTCCTAATTTTGCACCCGCATAACTTGAAAGCATCACCGAATTATTCTCAGGAATTTCTACCGTAACAAAAGTGCACTCGAATTTTCCCGATTCATTGTGATGCATTTTCTCTTGCCACTCAGGATACAACAAGCCTAACTCCATCATTAACTGACAACCATTGCAAACACCGAGACTCAACGTATCATCGCGCTTATAAAAATTATTCAAAGCAGCTTTTGCTTTTGGATTGTAGAGAAAAGCACCCGCCCATCCTTTTGCTGCACCGAGTACATCGCTGTTTGAAAACCCTCCCACAAATACAATCAAATTAACATCGCTCAAATCTTCTCTTCCAGTAACAAGATCCGTCATATGCACATCTTTCACATCAAAACCAGCTAGATACAACGCGTAAGCCATCTCTCGGTCACTGTTCACACCTTTTTCACGAATGATGGCAGCTTTAATTCCCGATTTAGTTTTCCTTCCCGGGTCAAGTTGATAGGTTGATAATTTTCCATCAAACTTCTTTTGAAATTTATATTCGAGTTTTTGTTTGAATATATTTTCCTTTCTCAACTCTGCCTGACCTTTCGGCCGCTGAACTTTATCAAATAGATAGGATGTATGAAACCACTTTTCCCTAAAATGGTCGATAGAAAATCCCGGTTGAAAATTAGTAGTCCACGGGCCATCGTTTATAGACAATCGTCTGTCATAGTTCAATGCACCAATGATCTTAAATGAAATTCCATTCTTTTCGAGTAACTCAGTGATTGATTGCGCATTTTTCACCTGAATCACCACTCCTGGATTTTCAGCGAATACTCTTTTAATCCGGTCATCATCAAAATCGTCAAACTTTAAATCAATACCTATATCATTCGAAGGGAAACACATTTCAAGCAAGGTTGTAATCAAACCTCCAGAAGAAATATCATGCCCTGCCAAAACCAAATTTGATTTAATCAATTGCTGAACGGCTTCGAATGCATTGCTGAAATAGTTTTCATCGCGAACGGTTGGAACTTCATCTCCCAAAGAATTGATCACTTGGCCAAAACTGCTTCCGCCCAGTTTCGATTCATCTTTCGAAAAATCGATCCAAATAATTTTTGAACCCTCAACTTTCTTTAAGTCAGGCGATACAGTTCTACGTATATCTTCAACTTCAGCTACAGAAGAAATAATTACGGTGCCAGGTGAAAGCACAACAGAACCATCCGGATATTTTTGCGCCATTGACAATGAGTCTTTACCGGTGGGAATATTAATTCCAAGCTTACATGCAAAATCGCTAACGGATTCAACAGCTTGGTACAACCTAGAATTCTCACCACTATTTTTTGCTGGCCACATCCAGTTGGCGCTAAGTGACACGCCTTTCAATCCATGGGTAAGTGGTGCCCAAACCAAATTTGTAAGCGCTTTTGCAATAGCGAGTTTACTTCCTGCAACA
>DPLR01000664.1 GCA_003541895.1 Cytophagales bacterium
CGGGCTTGAGGCCATCGCGCACGTCTGGAAGGGCTCTTGAAATGATGACCGACATCGAATAATCGATGTATGCGCCACGCATTTCGTCTTCAATATTGATGGGGATTATGGACTGTCTTTCGAGGGAATCTCCGGTGTTTTCTGCCACAGTAAAATCGAGTTAAAAAAGGTAAAAATTTGAGCCTCGAAGGTAGTGAAATTCATTCGGAAAATGGTGCAATACCAGACGTGATTTTTAATATTTTTATGAGGAAAAAATCGAGCTTCAATTAGCAGCCAAAACCTTGCCTTTACATTCACCAAACCCGATCCGCACTCCGTCATTTTCGCAATGACCTTTGATGATCACGGTGTCATTATCAAGAATAAATTTTCTTTCGCTGCCATCGGTTAAATGCAAAGGCCGTTGGCCGTTCCAGGTAAGTTCCAGCATTGAACCATAAGAACCAGGCGAAGGCCCGCTGATGGTGCCACTCGCATACATATCGCCTACTTGAATGTTGCAGCCATTCACGGTGTGATGAGCGAGCTGCTGTGCAATGTTCCAATACATGTATTTGAAATTGGAGCGGCTAACCGTTGTTGCTTCTCCTTTCTCAGGTTGAATTAAAACTTCCAGAGCAATATCAAAATTTTTATTTCCTTCAAATGAAAGGTAGGGCAACACGTGTGGAAATTGTTCAGGGCCTTTCGTGCGGAAAGGTTCGAGCGCATCGAGCGTTACAATCCAAGGCGAAATGGTTGATCCAAAATTCTTGGCAAGGAACGGGCCCAACGGAACATACTCCCATGTTTGAATATCGCGCGCACTCCAATCGTTGAAGAGCACCAAACCAAAAATATTTTCCTCGGCTTCTTTAGTTGAAATGTGCGAACCTAGTTTTGTTTCACTACATGTGATGAACGCAACTTCCAATTCAAAATCCAGTTTCTGTGTAGGACAAAAAATGGGTAGCTCAGAATCGGCTAGCTTAATTTGTCCTTTGGGTCGGTGAATCGGTGTTCCTGAAATCACAATGGAGGAAGCGCGCCCATGATAGCCCACGGGCAAATGTTTCCAATTGGGAAGCAACGCATTTTTTGGGTCGCGAAACATGGTGCCCACATTCGTAGCATGTTCCTCGCTGCTATAAAAGTCGGTGTAGTTCGGAATCCGTACCGGCATTTGCATTTGCACTTCACTCATGGGGATGAGCGCGATTTCACAAGCCGCTTTATTCGATTTCAATTCATCATTGTCATGACGGAGCAACTCAGAAATCCGTTTGCGTACTTCTCTGCCTTTTTTCCTGCCAAGCGCAAGAAAATCGTTCAAGTATTTCTGATTGAAAATTCCAGACGGTAGGCCGAGCCCATCGAGAAATCCATTCTCATGCAAATACACCAAGTCCAACACATAATCACCAATGGCTACACCTGCCACAGGCGATAAATATCTAGTCTTAAAAATTCCGAACGGAAGATTTTGGATTGGAAAATCGGAATTGGCTGGAACTTCCACCCACGACTTCAATGCAGGGTTATTGGCTTGGCTGGTCATAAAAAAAGAATGCACGAAATTAATGCATTCTTTCAAATCACTGATCTATAAAATTATTCGAATCATTCGAACAATTCGAGTTATTCTAATAATTCGCTTTTTACTCCATCCAATATTTCCAGCCGATCAATCTTGCTTGTTCAATTCGCGCTGAACAAAGTTGATATTGAAATTGAATTTGATTCAACAAAATTCGCTGAAGGTTGGAAGAAGAATTCAGCAAATCCAAATGTGTAGCAACTCCTTGCTTGTATCTTGACTGTGTTAAAGTCAAAGCTTCACGCGCATAGTTTACCTGACTTTGTGAATTTTGAATTCGTTCTTCATTCGATGAAATATCAGCCTGCACTTGTGCCAAGTCTCTCCGCAAATTATTTTCCGCAGTCTTAGCCGCCAACTGATTAGCCTGTAACGTTGATTGAGCAATGTTAATATTGGTGTTTATTTTTCCTTGCGAATAAATAGGCACACTTAAATTCAATCCCAACGAATAATTAAATATCAATGGATTGATGTCCGGTTGATAACCATTCTTATAACCTGTGCCACCAACAAACGTGAGCAATGGAAAGCGATTGTTTTGCGCATACTTTAAATCCATCTCACTTGCCAACGTGCGCTGGGTGGCCAACTTCAAATCAAAATTATTTTGCTTGGCATAGTCAGTGATTGCAGCCTCGCTGAACAACGGGAAATCAAATTCAAAGGAAGTCGGTTCCGTTGAAATTCCTGTGGTATATTCCATCACTGCCTTTTGCTTTTGTAACTGATTGACAAAATCAACTCTACGGTTTTCTTCAAGGTCAATGTTGCTTTGAATATTTGTTGCGTCAATTTGCAAGGCATCACCGCGCTTAATTCTGTTTTCAATAATTTTTTTGTTCTCGTTTAGGAAAGCCAAAATCGAATCTTCCACGGCAATGGCTTTTTTCAAATAAATCATGGCGTAATAAACGCTCGCCACCTGCGCAGCTACTTGAGCTTTTGCTTGCTCAATGTTCGTTGTAGCACTTAGCAATTCCGCTTTTGACTTTGCGATTTGCGCATTCGTTTTTCCAAAATCCCAAATGGGTTGAGTCACGGCCAGATTAAAGTTGTAATTATTGTTGGGTTGAAATTTAAATTCATTTCCACCAAAAGTGGCCTTGCTTAAAGGAGTGAGGTAAGTGTACGAACCAACCCCGGAAATACTAGGATAATAATTGCTCTTGGCTAACTGCACACGTTGGGCTGATACTTCAGAGGCACTCTGCAACTCCTGAATTCGTGGAAAGTAACTAAAGGATTGATTGATCAACGATTTCAATTCGGCATTCATCTGCGCATGGGCAAAGAAGGCCATAAAAAGAAAAGCGGTGGTAACTATTTTTTTCATAAGACTTTCAATTCGTATTTCGTAGTTCTTAATTCTCAATTTTATCAATGACTTTCTTCTGCCACTTTTTGTATCGTAGCCTTATCCATTTTCTTCGTGCGCAATAAAAACATGAATGGAATAGCACAAATAAAAAATACAGTTATTAACATAAAGCAATCGGCATAGGCCAACAAAAAACCCTGCTTGGTTACAGCTAGATCAATCATGCGATAACTAAAATCCGTTGCCTGCGAAGAACTTATGCCAGCGTTGATCGCGCCAGCTTGAGTCTGTGCAAGACGCTGCAGAAGATTTGGATCATTCAATTGCAAATTGCCGACAAGATCTCCCCGATGAACCGCATAGCGCTGGGCCACATAGGTGTTCATTACAGCGATACCGAAAGCTCCTCCGAGTTGCCGCAACATATTGGTAAGGGCAATTCCGCTAGGCATTTCTTGCGGGCTCAATCCAACCATCGCTTGATTAATCAACGGAACCGTAAGACATGCCGTGCCAATACCTCTGAAAACTTGCGTCCAAAAGAAAAACGACAAGCCGACATCGGGTGTTACCAAAGAGGATGTAATTCCGTGGGCAATAAAAAATACAAAACCGATCACCACAAAAACTAACGGAGGAGTTCCTGCACCCAACGAACGCCCCACAATCGGCATACAAAAAATGGCTGCGATGGCACTCGGCACTAAACCCAAACCTGCATCGGTTGGCGTGTACCCGAGTATACGTTGAACTAAAACAGGAAAAATAAATACCGAGCCAAACATACCAAAGCCAACAGCGAACGTGAGGATATTGCTGGCCCACAAATTTCTGCGCTTCATCACCTCTAAATGAATCATCGGTTTCTCTGCGGTGAGCTCACGATAAACAAAAGCAATCAATCCAAAGGCCGCCACAAAACTGAGTGCGAGAATAGTATGATCATTAAACCAATCATCAGATTCGCCACGCTCAAGAACGTATTGCAGACTTCCTACACCCAAAGCAAGAAAAGTAATGCCCGTAAAATCGATGGCCGGTTTTACACGGTTCGGATCTTTTTCCTCCGCTGTTCTTCTGATAAATCTAAGCGTAAGCATCGTGGCAACAATTCCGAAGGGGATGTTGATGTAAAAAATTAATGGCCAAGAGTAATTGTCAACGATAATTCCACCGAGGATCGGGCCAATCGTTGGCCCAAGTACAATGCCCATTCCGAAAATGGCCGATGCCATTGGGCGTTTGGAT
>DPLR01000560.1 GCA_003541895.1 Cytophagales bacterium
ACCCACTAACCCCTGTCAAAAACTCCATCGGACGTTTTACCTTCCGGTCCGGTTGGTAGTCATACAACACAATGGGCATACCGGCTTCTCCGCTGGTCCGGTAAAGCCACATATAGCTTTTGCTCTTCGCTGGTTTGCCTGGTTCATGTAGTACCTGCAAGACCGTTTCGTCAGCATGCAGGATTTGCTGCTCGCGAAGCATCTGATGCAGCGCGTCGTAAATGGGTTCCAGCCAATCCTCAGCACACTTTATCAACCAGTTTGACATCGTTTGTCTTGACAAGCCGATCCCCATGCGGTTGAATTCCTGCTCCTGTCGGTACAGTGGCATTCCATTGACGAACTTTTGCGTCATGATATGCGCAACAGCTTCCGGTGCGGCGAAACTCCCTTTCATGACCGGCCGGTCCATCGGAGCTTTGACAATAGGGACGCCGTCTGCATTTTTTTCACAGTCGCGACAGGCATAAACATAGTCAATATGTTCGACGATCATCGCTTTGGCAGGAATCAATTTAAGTTCACGACGAACCTCTTTGCCCATAATATGCAGATTTGAACCGCACTCCGGGCAAGCTTGTTCATCTTTCGGCAAAAAGTGTTCGACCACTTCCACCGGTAAATCGTCCGGCAACCGGTCTTTACTTTCCTTGACTTTGCGTCGGAAATGCCGCTGAACTTCGGTCAGACTAGGCTCTGCAATCCGTTGATCAGCCGTTGCTTCTGCCTCGTTAAAGAGGTTATACTGTTCGGATTGACTTTTCTCACTGGAAGCTCCGAAACGCTTCTGTCGGGCAAGACGCATCTGTTCCATCAGCCACTGGACCTGTTGGGTCAGTTCGGCATTGTGTGTCTTTAATGCCTCATACTCGGCACGAGAAACGGAAATCGTTTCGTCTTGGATGGTTTTTACATTTGCCATATTACAATTATATCATATTTTACGCCATTTCCCAAGAATGGGCACTCTAAAAAACCTTAATTTTAAAGACTTTTTTGAGATTCAAGCCACTAATCAAATGATTCGAATTCCGCTGACTTTGTGATGGGCTTTGGGTTGTTCGATACTTAACCCTTCCATTAGCCAGCGAAACTGCTGTGGAGTGATAGTCTTCACTTCATTTTCATTTTTTGGCCATTGAAAATTCCCGCTTTCCAAGCGTTTGTATAATAGTACAAATCCATCCCCTTCCCAAAAAAGGGCTTTCATTCGATCGCGCCGCTGTCCGCAAAAGAGAAAAAGGCTATTGGAAAAAGGGTCCAATTGAAAGCTCTGCTGCACGCATGCCGCAAGGCCATCGATGGATTTGCGCATATCGGTATTGCCGCAGGCGACATAGATATGTTCTGCTTTTGAGATATCGCCTAGCATCGGTTTCCAAGGGCTGAGAGCGCAGTTTCGATTATTGTTGGATCTGCGCCGTAATATATATTGATTTCCGTATCATTACGGTGTATGGTAACTGCAAGTTTCCCAGTATTGTTTCCCGGCAGGTTAAGTTCTGCAAATACAGTGTTATTGTTCATCGGGACCATTTCAAGTTTCCGGCGCTGATTGACTGCAAATTCCTGACAGGTGGCTTGGCATACAATTTTTTGCCAGTGGTAATATGTTTTAATGTTGATACGATTTTCGGAGCACCATAATGCAATGGTTTTCCCGCTGCTCCGGCATTCTTGAACAAGTTTCTCCCATCGCTGCAGCCGGACTTCATGCGTCACTTTCTGTACATTCATGAATTGCGACTCCCTTCGAGTTTTTTAGAGCCCAGGAATATCTAATTTCCTTAACTCGTTTCTCCTCGATTATTTTCTCATGGGAATGCCTGTTTGTACAATGTGACGAGTTATTTGACGCTTACCGATGAAATATTAAAAATACAAGAAAAAGTTAAAAAGCATCTGGGAGAAGATGCCTTTTATCATGAGGATAAACGAGTTAAACATACTTTAACGATGGAGGAACTCAAAGCAGGTTTAAACAGGCCGAGTACAGAAGGATACCGGCATCCCGATTTTTCAGCTTACTTGAAAGAACCGGCAATTAAACATCCTAAAAATGAGGCGGGAATAATCTATGAGGTAAAGGAAGATGGTTCATCGGTAATACATTCTGTTAAACCCAAATCATAAATAACGGCCACAGACTCACAAACCACGAGACTGTGGCCTTTGTCTATATATCAAACCCATTGAAAGATCGGCAACCGTCTTTTACTGAAAGCGGAAATTCCGGGAAAAAGACCGTTGCCGTCTTTGTTTTCGTGTCTATTGTTATAGATTAATTTAAAAATACTACTTTTTTAGACTCGAATCATCATTATCTTCCGAATCAGCAAAATTTAATATATATAGGTCATGTAATGTTCTTTTAAACTCCTGCATTTGATAGTATTTACTATCAGCCCAAAGCTCAATTATCATCAATGCAAGATATGCTAAAGAATAAAACAATGAAATAATTGTCAATAGGCGAAAACTAAGACTATCAGGCTTTGAAAACCAAACTACTACAATCGGAAGTAAAAAGAATACAAAGTAATTATTGATAGGTTTTAGTATTTCGTCACTGTTCTTTAAAGTAGGACTTAGATAATCAGCCGCTATTTCTAATTCTTCGATGGTTTCTTTTTGGAATAGATTCTTTTTAAATTCCGAAACATTAGATAAAACTTTTTTTAACGAATCAAGAATATCTAAGTAACGGTCGAATTCATCACGATAACTATATATTCTATATAAAGCCTGTTTCCCTCTTTTATCAACGAATCGCATCATAACTATGAGCAATATAAAGTAGAACAGAAAATACATTATATCATTTTTAATGATTGATATTATTGCGGGAATCATCGTTAAGACGAATA
>DPLR01000695.1 GCA_003541895.1 Cytophagales bacterium
TCTTTTTGATTGCCTCAATAAAAATGGATTTCACTTGTTTAGCTGCATCTTCTGCACCGCGGTTGAGCGACATGATGAAATTGTCAACGTCCGGACCAAGGCCAATGTCTCTCAAACGTTTTTCCATTTTGACAGCATCGGGTGGAAACGGGATTTTTATTTTTGGGTTCTTGAAATAGCCATCCAACTTCGAGAGCGAATCCGCGCCTTTGCTAATACCTTTGGTAAGTGCTTCTTTCAAACCATTGGCAATGTCGGCCGTGCTAAGTTGTGCGTATGCATTTAATCCAGTAAAAAGGTATAGAAGGAGAAAGAATCGTTTCATAAAATTTTATTAATCGACAAATTTAGAAAATCATTTGAATGGCACGATTAACTCTTTTATGTAAATTGATTCTTATAACTCATTTGAAGATGAAGAAAAATATTTTTTTTATTTTGTTAACAGTCATTCAATTAAGCGCTGTAGCACAATCTTCGGATAGAAAGGAAATCCTGAAAGTAGCCCATCAGTTTTTTGAGGCCCTCGAAAAACAAGACACGGCTACCTTTAGCAAAATCATGGTGAAAAATTCTTTCAATTGCATTGTGATCGATAGAAAAGATTCCGCGCGTATTTTCAATCGCCCAAGCAGTAGTTTTAATTTAAAGCCTGAAAATATTGTGAAAGAAAGAATGCGCGAAGAGCAAATAAAAATTGAAATGCATAAACGGATTGCCACCGTTTGGGCGCCTTACGACTTATGGATCAATGACAAATTCTCACACTGTGGAGTGGATGTATTTATCATGTTGAAAGGCAACAACGGATGGAAGATTGGAACGATCTCATTTTCAATTGAAAGGGAAGGATGCAATTAATATCGATAACGAAAGGAGAAAATAACTTACAATTCTATGATAGAAAAACTCCACCCCAACATACATCATGCAGAAGAAACACTGGGCCGCTCCCTCACAAAAACCGTGAGCTACCGATTGGTAATTTTAATTCTGGATTTCACCTCCATCTATCTTTTTACCGGTCAGGTTAAAGTGGCCGTTGGTTTTATGGTGGTGAGCAATATCTACACCACGCTAGCTTATTTTTTTCACGAAAGAATTTGGGATAGGATAAAGTGGGGTAAAATAATATTTAAGAAAACTTGAAAAATTTCTCTCAAGTGTGCATCAAAGATGAAGTTTTGATCTCAGCAATATTTCTGCACCCTGCCAGCGCCATCGTCAACTCAAAATCGGTGAGCATGTTTTGAAGCACTTCTTTCACTCCTTGCTCACCGGCCACAGCAAGTCCATAAACATAAGGTCGGCCAATGCACACCGCTTTCGCCCCGAGGGCAAGCGCTTTAAAAATATCTGCGCCTCCGCGAATGCCACTGTCCATCAGTACCGGAATTTTATTTTGCACTGCTTCTACAATGGAAGGCAATGCTTCAATGGTGCTGATACTTCCGTCTACTTGTCGGCCACCATGGTTGGAAACAATGATTCCGTCCATTCCATAATCAATCGCTTTGCGCGCATCTTCAGCGTGGAGAATTCCTTTCAGCAAGACAGGAAATTTCGTTACCTCGCGCAAAAATTTCAAATCATCCCATGTCAGTGCCGGATTGGAATACGTGTTGATAAATTTCTGAACTGCTTTTATCGGTCGCTTGGAGACGAGCTTGGAAAAAAAATTATTGCCTGGATAATTTTTCGTCATCTGAATTAAGCCGGCCAGCGTATGCCAATTTAATTTTCGATTGGCAGCAGGTTCAAGTTCATCCATCAGTTTCTGAAAAACAGGATCGGATGTGTATTGGGCAATCCCTCTTCCTTCAAGAAAAGGAAGATACGCCATGTCAAGATCACGCGTGCGCCAACCAAGCAAAGTGGTATCAAGTGTAACTACAATGGCCGAGCAACCACAATTTTCTACGCGCGTCACAAAACTTTTCACCAGTTCATTCGACTTACTCCAATACAATTGAAACCAACGTGGGCCATCGCCCATAGCGGCTGCAACTTTCTCCATCGGCACGGAAGCCTGACTTGAGAAAATGTAAGGCACCTGCATTGCCGATGCCGCCTTGGCTACAGCCAGATCTGCATCACGATGAGCCAATTCAAGTACACCGATGGGTGCAATAAAAATCGGGGATTCGTATTTGTGTTTAAATAATTCTATCGAGGTATCGCGGGCACTTACATCGCGTAGCATTCGCGGAACGATTTTGAGTTTTTCGAATGAACTTACGTTTGAACGTACCGTACTTTCATTTCCAGCGCCACCGGCTATGTAGGCATACGCTTGCTCAGAAAGTTTTTTTCGTGCACTCGCTTCTAAGTCGGTGAAGGAAACGGGAACGACATTGGATTTTCCCGCAAAGCCGTTGAGGTAGATTTCGCGTTGCCGAGACAAAGATTCAATTGCCATAGTTTTATTCGTTAACTAAAACTAACGATAAAAGAATCTAAACTCAATTCATTATTCTTTCCCATATTTGCGCTTCTAAAAATTTCTACGTTTATATTTTGTAACTGCATTTCTTAAAATATGAAACCCATTCTCGCAGAGCTTCTTACCATCGGAGACGAAATTCTTTACGGACAAATTGTAGACACCAACTCACAATGGATGAGTGTTGAACTCGACAAAGTTGGAATAAAAGTGATTCGCAAAACTTCGGTGGGCGATGTGGAAAGTGAAATTCTTACCGCATTCGCGGAAGCCGAAAAAAGAGCCGATATTATTTTGATCACCGGTGGACTTGGCCCCACAAGCGATGATTTGACAAAACCTTTACTTGCCAACTACTTCAACTGCGAATTGAAACTTCATGCGGAAGCGCTTGAAGAGTTGAGTGCGTTTTTCAAAAGTCGTGGGCGCGAGTTGACGGAAACTAACAAGCAGCAAGCGTATCTGCCAACGTGCTGCACAAAAATCACCAACGCCATTGGCACAGCGCCCGGCATGTGGTTTGAAAGAAACGGAAAAGTTTTCATGTCGATGCCAGGCGTGCCACACGAAATGAAAAAGATGATGACCGAACAAGTCATTCCACGCCTGAAAGAAAAATTCAGAATGCCTGCGATTGTTCACAAAGTCATTCGCACCATCGGCATTGGCGAATCAATTATTGCCGATAAAATTTCAGCTTGGGAAAAAGCGTTGCCTCCGCACATCAAGCTTGCCTACTTGCCGGGAATTGGTGAAGTGAAACTTCGCTTGACCGGAACAGGAAGCGATGAGTCATCCATAAAATCAGATGTAGAAGAGCTTACTAAAAAAGTAATGCCGCTCATTAATGATTATGTGTATGGGTTCGACAATGAAACCATTGAAGAAGCGATAGGCCGGATGCTGCGCGAACGCAACCTCACCATTGCCATTGCAGAAAGTTGCACAGGCGGTTATGTTTCGCATTTGATTACAAGCGTTCCGGGCAGCTCGCACTATTTTCATGGCAGCATGATTCCGTATGACTATGAAATAAAAATGCGACAGCTCGGAGTAAAACCTGAAGTGCTCGAGCAGCATGGAGCCGTGAGTGAACCAACCATCATTGAAATGGCCAACATTGTACGAGCAAAGTTTAACACCGACATCGGTGTTGCTACTAGCGGCATTGCAGGCCCAGGTGGTGCAACTCCTGAAAAACCGGTTGGCTTAGTCTGGATTGCTTACTCAGACAAACATCAAACCGTAACAAGGAAGTTGCAACTTTCTACTGAACGTTTACTCAATATCAAAGCTGCATCTATCGCACTTTTGAATTTAATTCGGTTGAGTCTACCGAATTAAATTTCTTGCACATTTTCCCATTTGAGTCAACATTGAAAGCCTGCTGACAATAATCATTTTTTGATCTGTGGGTTTTATGGTGCTTTACCCATCCAAATTTTATGGAAAAAAGAAAACCGAGAACACTGGCAGAACCATTCCGAATAAAAATGGTAGAGCCCATCCGCATCACCACGGAAGATTATCGAAAAGAGGCTATTAAAAAAAGTGGATATAATCCATTCCTCCTTCATTCAGATGATGTGTTCATTGATCTTTTAACCGACAGCGGCACAGGCGCCATGAGCGATCGGCAATGGGCGGGTATCATGATGGGCGATGAAAGTTATGCAGGCGCAAAAAGTTGGCAACATCTTGAATCGGTAGTGAAAGAGCTAACAGGTATGCCGCACATTCTGCCTACGCACCAAGGTCGGGCAGCGGAACGAATTCTATACGGAATCTTGGGTGGCAAAGGAAAAATATTCATTAGCAATACACACTTCGACACCACTCGAGCAAATATTGAATTCACAGGCGCCACCGCCATCGATGTGCTTCCAGAAGAAGCAACTCATTCCGAAATAGATTTGCCTTTCAAAGGAAATATCGATGTCGGAAAAGTTAAAACCCTGATTCAGGAACATGGACTCAGCAACATTGCAGCGATCATCATGACGCTCACCAACAACTCATCGGGTGGGCAACCTGTAAGCATGAGTAACATCAAGGCTATTCGAGAAGTCTGCGATGAAAATAAATTATTCTTGGTTATCGACGGATGTCGCATAGCCGAAAACAGTTATTTCATTAAACATCGCGAGCAAGGATATGAGAACAAAACCTATGAGGAGATTGCGAAAGAAACACTTCGGCTGGCGGATGCATTTGTAATGAGCGCAAAAAAAGATGGGCTGGTAAACATTGGCGGACTTCTTACACTGCGAGACGAAAAGATTAGTCAGCAATGTACCAACTTGCTTATCATCTCAGAAGGATTTACAACGTATGGCGGGTTGGCGGGCCGCGACATGGAAGCAATGGCGATCGGGCTGAAAGAAGTTTTTGATCCAGATTATCTTCATTATCGCATTCGCAGCACGGCTTATCTCGGTGAACATCTTAAAGCCAAGGGCGTACCTGTGGTGTGGCCAATCGGTGGGCATGCGGTCTATATCGATGCAAAAAAATTATATAAAAATATTCTGGTGGATCAATATCCCGGCCAAGCGTTGGTTTGTGATCTCTATATAAAAGGCGGTATTCGTTGTGTAGAGGTTGGCAGTGTAATGTTTGGAAAGTATGACGATAACGGAAAACTAATTCCAGCAAAAAATGAATTGGTACGCCTCGCCATTCCCCGAAGAACTTACACACAAAGCCACATCGATTATGTGATTGATGTGTTTGACGATATCCTTGAAATGAAAGAGAAAAACAAAGGATATAAAATCGTGTACGAGCCTCCTTTCTTGAGGCACTTCACAGCACAATTTGAAATGACGTAAATCAAACTGTTGACCAGTTCTTTCTTGGAGTAATTAGTATCAAATTTCACGAAATCGTAAATGCACTATTTCGTATTTGCCTTTTTAGAAACGACTGAAGTTTTGCCAAAAATCTTTTTGATGTACCACTAATTTGGGAACCTCATAGAATTACCAAATCAAATTCTGAACGCAAACGAATGTTGGCAATCGGTTTGAAAATAGTCTAACTTTACGACCCTAAAAATTTCCGATCATGGCACAAGCAGAATTGATCATGCCCAAGATGGGCGAAAGCATCATGGAGGCTACGATTTTAAAATGGCTGAAAAAGCCAGGCGATAAAATCGAGCAAGATGAATCTGTTCTTGAAGTAGCTACTGATAAGGTCGACACAGAAGTACCCTCTACCTATGCTGGCGTTCTCAAAGAAATTTTGGCTAAGGAAGGTGAAGTTGTAAAAGTGGGCAAGCCAATCGCCATCATTTCTACCGAAGCTGTACAAGAAAAAACACAAGCTCCTACGCCTGAACCTTTGACCACTAAAACGGTCGAAGTTGAAACCAAATCAATTCCGCTTGTTCAAGCCTCAACCAACGGCCACACACCCATAACTGATTATAAATCTTCGATTCGTTTTTATTCTCCATTGGTAAAAAATATTGCAAAGGAAGAGGGCATCGCAGTGGCTGAGCTTGAAACGATTTCAGGTACCGGCCTTGAAGGTAGAGTTACCAAGAAAGATATTTTAGGTTACGTTCAGAATAGAAAATTAGGTAAGTCGATTGCGGCCACACCTTCAGTTGCGGCAATTCCGCTGGTGCCTGCGTCAATTAATGCTGGAGATGAAATAATTCAGATGGATCGCATGCGCAAGATGATTGCCGAGCGTATGGTTGATAGCAAGCGCATTTCTCCACATGTAACTTCATTTGTTGAAGCCGATGTAACCAACATCGTGTTCTGGCGCAACAAAATGAAAAATGAATTTCAAAAGCGCGAAGGCGATGCCCTCACCTTCACACCGATATTTATTGAAGCTGTTGTTCTCGCCATCAAAGATTATCCGATGATCAACGTGCAAGTAGATGGCGACAAGATTATTAAGAAAAGAGATATTAACATAGGTATGGCTGTTGCTCTGCCATCCGGTAATTTAATTGTGCCTGTAATACGCAATGCCGATCAATACAATATTACTGGTTTAGCAAAGGTGGTAAATGATTTG
>DPLR01000338.1 GCA_003541895.1 Cytophagales bacterium
ACCTTGATTTGCTTGAGGTGTTGTCGAGGTATTGAAGCCCCACATACTTTGTTAATAAACCCAATTCAATATTTTTTATTGGGCGATAGAGGAAAACCGATCCGGCAATAAGGTTGGGTGAAAAAGCAATGTCAGTGTTTTTATGTTGACGATCTACTTCATTGTACTGATCGTAATTCAATCCATAATCGTACAAAACTTCGGTAAACTCTTTGATTTTATTTTGGCTTAGCGTAACGTTCGCATTCCATGTGAAATGTTCATTGAGCTGTATTCCTCCGTCAATTTCTAAACCTGTTCTATAACTCGAAGCCACATTTGTGCGAATGGGTGCGCCTACATCGTTAAGTTTGCCTGTAAGCACCAATTGATTTTTATAATCCATGAAATAATAATTCACATTTAAAGCGAATTTATTTTTTCTCAATCGCCATCCTGCTTCAATATCATTCAGAGATTCATGTTGAGGTTGCTGCCCAGGCAAAGCCTGAACAAAATCGCTGCGCACTGGTTCGCGATTGCCCACAGCATAAGAGGCATAAAGGTGCTGTTCGTTGGTGAGCGTGTAAGTAAGACCAAACTTCGGGTTAAAGAAATTATAGTTCACATTAAAGTCAACATTCACATTTCCGTCATCAAAGCCGCTTGCGTGATAATCAACTCGTCTGAATTGCAGATCAATGAAAGCACTTAACTTATCAATGACCTGAATGTTGTTCTTCCAAAAAATATTGAAGTCTTGTTTTTTTCCATTATTAAAATAATAGCGATAAAAAGGTGGAATGGTTGTGGCCACCTGAGCCCAAATCACTTCGCCATAATGATCTCCATCGTATTTATTAAATGCGCCACCCCATACCGAATTCCATTTTTCTTTTTGGTAATTCAACGACCAAGTCATTCCGTAGAAACGGTTGTCAAGCCATAGCCTTCTTACCAAGTCAGAAGTTCTAACGGTGTCGTTATTAAATATTGGATTTGTAATTCCGTAGTCGGCAAGTGTTTGGTTGTTCTTGTACTCTTCATAATACCCTCGGCCATACGTGTAATGCAATGCAGCATTGGCTGTGAGATGATCACTGAATTGATGAGACGCATGCAATTGATAATGGTCTTGTGCATAATTATCAATTTGATTAGGGTAAGTGTATGCATTAAACGTGCGGCCACTGTTAAAAAGATTTTGAGCTTGTTGTGTATTCCAACCTTCCGCATCAACGGTAGCTTGCATGGCGAGTGGGTCATTGTTTAATCGCGACTGAGGAACGCCCCACCACGACTGATACGTAATTTCTTTGCCTCCAAAAACAATGGCTTTGATCATCGTTTTATCTCCGTAATATCCGCCCGACAAATAATAGGATTTCAAATTTGAAGTAGCGCGATCGATGTAGCCATCTGAACCGATCAATGACATGCGACCGTCAAAGGCAAATTTATTTTTCAAGCCTGTGCCAAAACCAACCGTATGACGATGTGTGCCAAACGATCCGAAAGAATTAATTACATCAGCATACGGTTGATCTCGTCTGGTATTGGTTTGTAAATTGATCGATGCACCAAATGCGCCATAGCCGTTGGTTGAAGTTCCTACTCCTCTTTGAATTTGAATGTTTTGTGTTGAGGTGGCGATGTCTGGCACATCCACCCAATAAACACCTTGCTCTTCGGCATCGTTTAAAACAATTCCGTTGATGGTTACATTTATTCTTGTTGCATCACTTCCGCGAATGCGTACGCCCGTGTAACCTACACCCGCACCTGCATCTGAAGTTGTTACCAACGATGGAGTCCAATTCAAAACAAACGGCAGGTCTTGTCCGAAGTTTTGCTTTTGAATAGTGGTCTTGCTGATGTTTGAAAAAGCTGTTGGGCTGTTTTCGTTCGCTCGCGTAGCATAAACAACTACTTCATCCGTGAGTTGATTAGATTCAAGAAGGAAAAAATCAAGAGAAAGATCGGCACCCACTTGTATTTCTTTTTTTTCTTCTGTGAAGCCAAGAAAACGAACAACCAAGGTCTGTTTTCCAGAAACATTTTTAATCTCAAAGTAACCGAGATCATTCGTGGTTGTTCCTTTTGAGTTCTCAAGTTGAATGGTCGCGCCAATGAGCGGTTGTTTGTTTTTTGAATCTCGAACCGTTCCAGAGATTTTGAATTGCGCAAAAGCGTTGACAGTGAGCAGCCAACTCAGCACAGCAACAATAGATTTTAACATTTTACTTTTTGGTTTAAACTTGCAGAGCACACAGGGGAATGTGTTGCGTACGTTTAATCCTTGCCTCCCTTCGTCCGCATTACCGGCATCAGGTTCTATGGGTATAATCTCAGCCCGATTTTTTTAGGCACCCCTTTGTCCCGGATTTTCCAAGACAGCGCAAAATTAGAAGAAAGTAGTTACGAGTTCTTGATTAGAGTTAAAAATTTTTGCCGACAGGATATTCATCGCATTTTTAATTCATGGCTTTGATTACTTAATTTGAAGCCGTGAATGCAATTTTTTTTCAGAATAAGATAATCTTCTTGATCCTCATAGGATTGATTGTTTCTTGCAAACCATCAAGCAAAGTCAAGACGACTTCAAAAAAAGATACAGCTCCTAAGGTAAACAACGTAGTGGCTGCGAAAAATATTAATTCAGAGGGAATAAACTCTCACACTGAAATCAAATTTGAGGGAAGCAACAATTTGTTTGAGCTGATCAACAAAAACTCCTTTTATTTTAATGAAGACCATGACGTGATCATCATCAAAGGCAATAATACAATTATCAGGCTCATCAATGAAAATGTTTTAGATATTGGCAATGGCCAACGCGATACACTGGTAATTGTGGGGAGCAATCGGAAGTATGTTGTTGATATGAAAAACTCGTTTTCAATAAATAACAAAAAAGCAAAAGTTGACACTATACAGTTAAAAGAAACGTATTCTGAATATGATAACGACGAGCCTTCTTCATTGTATGCCATGGCCGAATCTTACTTGTTTGGTACGGGCCAAGATCAGTCGACAAAAAAAGCAATAGAGTTGTATGAATTTGCTGCTGCAAAAAATCATATTCCTTCACTAGAAAAATTGGGATACATTTATACGGGAAAATTTGGCGCTCCTCGAGACAAGATGAAATCGTTGTATTATTATAAAAGAGGCAGTTCCTTAGGTGATGACTATTGTAATCTTCAAATAAAAATTCATTGGGGGCAATAAAATATCTACTATTTTCTAACTACTAACTCCTATCTTCTATTTTTGAGCTATGTTTCAATCCAAGATCAACGGCAAAAACTTTGAGGTAAATTCAAGTGATGATCAATTTACTATTAATGGCAAATCATTTGAATGGGATCTCTCCAAAATCAGTGATGGAAATTTCCACATCCTTCACCAGAACAAAAGTTATCGTGCCGAAGTGGTAAAGGCCGACTACGCCACCAAAACTTTTCAGTTGAAGATCAACAACAAACTTCACACCGTTGAAGTGAAAGACAAGTTTGACTTGTTGTTGGAAAAAATGGGAATGAGTGGTGGTAGTTCAAACAAAGTGAATAACATTAAAGCACCAATGCCGGGATTGGTCATCGATATGAAAGTGAAAGTAGGTGATGCCGTGAAAGCTGGTGATCCTTTACTAATACTTGAAGCCATGAAAATGGAAAATGAAATCCGATCGGTGAATAAAGGAATCATTAAAGAAATATTTGTTAAAGAGGGTGCAGCCGTTGAGAAAGGTGCGATTCTTTTTTCAGTTGAAAATTAGGTGCTGAATATAAATTAACTAACTATATCTACAACTTAGCAATAGGAGGTCATTTGAAAACTTTCTTTCTGTGCATTGTCCTGTTATTAATATTTTCAATTGAAAATGTTAATGCAGGAGGATTCCAGTTGAATGAGCACGGTGCTAAACCAATGGGAATGGGCGGAGCTTTTACCGCAATTGCCAACGATGCATCTGCAATTTATTGGAATGGTGCCGGTTTAACCCAAATAGCCGGATCACAATTAATGTTAGGAACAGCATTAATTACTCCAAGTACTTCTTTTCGTGGTGTAACTCCACAAATAACCGAATATAATATGGAGACGCAAACTTTTTTTCCAAGTCATGTATTCGCTGCATTTCGTGCAAATGAGAAAATCGTTTGGGGAGTTGGTATCACAACTCCGTTTGGTTTAGGAACAAAATGGGATAAGAATTGGGTTGGAAAATATCTTGCAGTTGAAACTGAGCTGCAGACCTTCTCTTTTATGCCCACTTTCGCATACAGCTTAACGAATGATTTTTCATTCAGCGCTAGTTTTGTGTACAGTTATGGTACAGTATTAATAACAAGACAAAATTCTCAGGCTCCCTTTGCGGGAGATGCTCACATTGAATTAGAAGGAGATGATAAAGATGCATTTGGCTATCAATTTGGATTGATGTACAAGCCATCTAAAAATGTCTCAATTGGTGTTTCTTATCATAGCGAAGTTGATTATAAATTCAAAGGAACTGCCAATGCAGACGGCTCACAGCAATTGATTGATGCTAAACGCCTTCCAAAGGATGCAGATATAGAAGGAGAACTTACGACTCCAATGAACTTTGCCGCTGGAGTAGCCTTCGATCCATTTTCGCAGTTAACATTAAGCCTTGAATATCAGTACATTGGCTGGTCAAGCTATGATGTTTTAGCTGTAAACTTTGTTGATGAGGCTTACAGTGATTTAGCAAGTCCTCGGGATTATGAGGATACATACATCGGTAGATTTGGAGTGGAGTACAGGCTTTCAACAGCTTTATCATTACTTGGTGGAATATATTATGATCATCGTCCAGTTGCACCGGAGAAAGTAAGTCCTTCATTACCTGACGCAAACCGTCTTGGATTCAGCGGCGGTTTTGATTTCAAGGTTTCTGAAAAATTTGGAATAGCTGCCTCATACTTATTCATTAGATCTGAAGAAAATACGGTAACTAATTCTGAGGAAGATTATACTGCTGGTGATGCTCCTTTCAACGGTACGTATAATTCAACAGCGAATTTGTTTTCACTTAGTTTAACATATAATTTTTAGGAAGGTGAGGAAAAATATGAAAAAGAAATTAATCGTTATCGTTGGGGTTATTTTAACCTCAGTCCTTCTAATGCCATGTGAAGATAGGTCGGAATTAACTGCACCAACTCCACCAACTCCTAATCAGGGTGCTGTTAATTTTACGAACTTTGTTACAATTGGTAACAGTTTAACGAGTGGTTATCAATCCGGTTCACTTTACGAGAGCTCTCAAAAGTATGCCTTCGGAAATTTAATAGCTCAGCAAGTTGGTACAACTTACGCA
>DPLR01000263.1 GCA_003541895.1 Cytophagales bacterium
TAGTGCAAATCCCATTGGTAATGATGAAATACCGTCATTACCCATTTCCCCGATTCTTTATTGAACGTAAAATTGCCGGGCGAACTTTCCGGGAAAATTTCGGGCATGTTTTTTTCGAAGGCATCGGGTGTGCTTCGGTCATCATACATGTAATAATACTGCTGATAATGTTTGTCGCCCGACTTTGCTTTCTCTGCCCACTCGTGTTTATGTGACGTATGGTTCAACACAATATCAACCATCAGCATCATTCCTTTTTCATCCATTGCTTTTCGTAGGTCAATTAGATCGTCAAGTGAACCGAAACGAGAATCAACTTTACGAAAATTAGAGACCGCGTAGCCACCATCACTCTCGCCTTCGGGACTTTCAAAAATTGGCATGAGGTGAAGAAGGTTCACTCCGAGTTCGTTGAAGTAAGAAAGTTTTTCGGGCAAGTTTAAAAGTTGCCCACAAAAACGATCGACATACAAACTCATTCCATTGATTTGGTTGCTCAAAAACCAGTGCCCTTGTTCTGCTTTGTGTTCATCCTTAGCGCGCATCGAAGCAGAGCGTTGCCGATGTGCCGAAACTAATTCAGCAACAATCTGATTGAACACTTCAGCCGCATTTGGGTGCGCGCCATAAATTTCATTATAGAGTTGGTGAATAGTTTCACCATTGGCTATCGCCCGCAGGTAAAATGAATTGTCAACACCGAGCAAGTCAAGTGATGACTTTTGCAGTTGTTGATTGAGATTGGAATGGATTGGGTGATTGTACATAGCCAAAGAAGTTTACAATATATAAATGTAAAAAGTCTTTGGCATTTCATTGCGTTCGTCTGGTCAAACCGAAACTTTTTCAGCAAGCGCTCTCATTTTCTTTATACGCTCAGGGTCAACTGTGCGGAGTTTAAATTCAGAACCAGCATCATCGCCCATGCCCGCAATGTGTGGGTTTCTGAAAACCATTTCGCTTTCGCGGAAAGCGGTTGCTGAAAAATGAATTTCTTTGGTTTTCGTTTTACGGACAATTTCTTCAACGGTGTCTTCATTCACACCAGAGCCAGGCATAATCGCTATGCGACCATTCGCTTTCTTGATCAGTTCAGAAATTAAATCAGCTCCTTGCAACGCTTTCAATTGTCCTCCTGAAGTAAGGATACGATCAAAGCCAACTTCAATGCAATCTTCCAAGGCTTCCAATGGATCGCGGGTCATGTCAAACGCCCGGTGACAAGTTACCTTCATGGGCCGGGCTCGGTCGATCAATTCTTTGCATCTTTTTTTATCGATTGTTCCATCGGGATTCAAAATGCCAAAGACTACACCATCAGCACTTAGCTTCTGACATTGATCGATGTCGCGCTTCATGGCATGAAATTCATAACTCGAATAATGAAAATCGCCACCACGCGGGCGGATCATGACAAACACATCAATGCTGAGATGTTGTCTTACATTTTCAATTGCTCCATACGAAGGAGTTGTTCCACCTTCGGCAGGATTGTCGCACAACTCTATTCGATCGGCCTGACCTTCTTGTGCTTTGATGGCGGAATCAATGTTATAAACTACAATTTCTAAGAGCATGATTAATAATAACTCTTTGCTTCAAAAATTTTATTCGGAATTTCATCTGAGTAAACAGCGTACGTAAATCCTTTCAACAAAGCATACGCACCAACCTCGCCATTTTTATTGATGGCTAAAAAGCCAACCTGAATCTCTTTCGACTTCGCAGGCTGATTTTTCACAATTCGCTTCACTGCAAGTTCACACGCTTCTTGCGGTGAATTCCCTTGCCTCATCAATTCAACCACCAAATGAGATCCGCAAATACGAATCACTTCTTCGCCAACACCCGTAGAAGTGGCTGCACCAATTTCATTGTCAACAAAAAGTCCTGCACCGATGATGGGCGAATCGCCCACGCGGCCATGAAGTTTATATGCCATGCCACTGGTGGTACATGCGCCCGAAAGATTTTGGTTTGCATCCATCGCAATCATACCAATGGTATCGTGGTTTTCGATGTTCGCTATTGGTTTGTACTTGGCAGTCTTCAACCATTCCTTCCATGCTTTTTCTGATTCGGGTGTCAATAACTTTTCTTTCTTGAATCCATTGGCCAAAGCAAATTGTAGAGCGCCATCACCTACCAACATTACGTGAGGAGTCTTTTCCATCACTTTGCGCGCCACAGAAATCGGGTGAACAATGTGTTCAAGGCAAGCTACTGAACCAATGTTTGCATTCTCATCCATGATGCATGCATCAAGTGTAACGCGCCCATCGCGGTCGGGTAAACCACCGAGGCCAACAGAAGTTTCTTTCGGATCGCCTTCAGGCACTTGCACACCGGCCTCCACCGCATCCAATGCACGGCCGTTCTTCGCTAAAATCTTCCAGGCCTCCGCATTGGCGCCAACACCGAAATTCCAAGTGGAAACAACAATCGGCTTAGTGATTTTTGGCTGGGCAAAAATCTTATTCACCGATGCCAGTGAGGCAATGGCTGCTGAAGTCTGAATGAATTTCCTGCGTGAAGTTTTCATCGAAAATTATTTTTTAAGATCAAGCTTCATTGGATCAATTGGTCCGGGTGGACAATATTTTTTTAGGTACTCCGTAAACAACGTAGACAAGTGCTCAAACGTACCCTCACCTTCACTAATGCTGTGCGATCGGTTAGGGTAAGCCATGAACTGGAATTGCTTATTGTACTTAACCAACTCGTTTACCAACATTTCAGCATTGTCGTAATGCACGTTGTCATCGCCCGTGCCATGGATGTACAACAAATTTCCCTGCAGATTTTTAGCGTAGGTAACGGGCGATCCTTTCACAATGTCCTCCAAATTTTCTTGCGGCAAACCCATGTATCGCTCCTGATAGATGTTATCATACGTAAGTTGGTTTGCAACAGCAGCGATAGAAATACCTGTCTTATAAATTTCAGGATGCTGGAACATGAGGTTCAGTGTGGCCGATCCGCCACCGCTCCAACCCCACACTGCTACGCGATCTTTATCAACAAAAGGCCACTTCAAAATTTCTTTGGCAGCCGATGACTGATCTTGAATATTTACCTGACCAATTTTGCGATAGATGGATTTACGCCAAGCCCTGCCTTTGGGAGCTGGTGTACCCCTTCCGTCAACAGAAACATAGATGTAACCTGCCTCAGCAATGTCGCCTTTAAATAAAGAGTTTTTACCAACACCAAATCGATCAATAACGGTTTGAGCGGCAGGTTCAGAATAAACATAAAATACAACCGGATATTTTTTAGTTGCATCGAAGTTGGATGGTTTTACAACCCAGCCATCCATTTCTGTTCCTTCGGCCATTTTGATTTTGAAAAATTCCATTTTCGATTTCGTCTTATCGGCTTTTGTTACCGCATCGTACACGTTGTGCTTCTGGTCAGCCACGTTGTGATCGGGCAGTGTAATCCATTCACTTGCATTAGGTGTATAATAGTTCGAAAACTGATGGAAGGCATATTTTCCGGTTGGAGAAATCTGGTACGAGTGTGAACCGTTTTGATTTGCAGGAGAAACACGTTTGGCTTCTCCTTTGCCATCCATATTGCATTGATACAAATACGCTTGCGTAGCATTGGTTGGCGAGGCAATAAAATAAATGACATTGTTTTTTTCATCCATCCCTAAGTAATCCATCACATCATAATTGCCCTTGGTAATCAATGTCTCTTTGCTTCCGTCTTTCGCCATGCGATAGAGATGCACCCAACCATCTTTTTCGCTGAGCCATAAAAATTCCTTTTTGTTGTTTAGCCAAATGAACGGATGACGGAAGTCGAGCGAGTAAGTGTTAGTTGAAAAAGGGAAAACATCTACCCATGCGGCATCCGTCTCTGAATAAATTTGTTTGGCTTCACCTGTTTGCGGATTGCACGAAAAAATTTTGCTCTCGTTCTGCTTTCGGTTGAGTTGCTGCAACAGGATTTCGGTGTTAGAATTCCACTCAATGCGCGTGATGTAATGCTGTTGCGGATCGCCTGGCACATTTAGCCACGTGGTCTTTCCTGATGCAACGGAAGCTATTCCAATTTTTGCGGGTGATGGGCTCTGGCCTATGGTTGGGTATTCTACAGGAATTACTTTTGAATAGGCTGAGTCAGTGTTATTGATCATCATGTAATCGCGTATTTTATTGGCATCGATTTGCCAATAGGCAATCATCTGACTATCGGGGCTCCATTGAAATCCATCGCGACAGAAAAATTCTTCTTCATAAGCCCAATCAAAAGTTCCGCTGATCAATTTTCTGGAGTGATTGGAAGTGATAGCTTGCATATGGCCCGTTGCTAAATCTTCCACATACAAATCATAGTCGAAAACATAGGCGGCTTTCTTCCCATCGGGCGAAAGTTTCGCGAAACGAAGCGAGGAAGCGGGCATGTCTTTTCCTATCTTGCTCAGTGTCTTTGTTGTTTTGTTAAGCACCCAATAATCACCCTGAGTATCGAGTCGCCAAACTTTTTTGGTGTTGGTGTAAATCAGAACTAGGTTTCCGTCATCCGACAAAGTGAAGTTTCTCACCTTCAAACTTTCGGTTTGGCCCGCTGGCGTGAGATCGGCTTTTGAAAGAAAGGTGGTCTTGGTGTTGGCAGGAAGTTCGTATCGGTTTACTTCACCCGCTTCCGTTCGGTAATAAGCGTTTCCATCTTTCGTCCAGCGGATGGTTTGACCAACCAGAACAATGGGCACGAATAGGATGAGAATCAAAAAATTTTTCATGGGGTATTCAATTTTAAAATCCAAAAATAGAAATGCTGGCGTGACTACCTAATGTTTTTACATGAAAGTGGCCTTGCGAATCGGAATAAAATGAGAAAATGAATTAACAGCCTGTGCTCTCTTGTTGGACAGGTATTATATTTTTGTAACTTTAAGAATCCATACGTGTTTATTCATGGCCAAACTCAAGAACATCATCAAACAACTTTCCGAGAAAGACTACAAAGAAATCCACGACTCGTTAATGGAAAGCAATGCCGAGAAATCGGCATATGTTTTAAAAGCCTTACGAGAACGTCAGCTTTCGGATAGTAAAATCATGGTAGAGCTTGAAGTAAATGCCAATGCCTATTACACCCTTCGCTCTCGGTTAAACCAGAAAATTGAAGAGCATTTACTTCAGCAAATGGAAAGTCCACGCACAGACATCCTGCGCAAAGTGGCTAACCTCAACGAAGTTTTGTTTACCAAGAAACGCACTATATCTATTGCTACGCTGAAAAAATTAGAGAAAGAACTGCAAGACTACGACTTGGCCAGTGAACTTACAGTGGTTTACAAGTCGTTGAAAAAATTGCATGTTCATTCACAAGAATATTTCAATTACTCCCAACTCTACAACCGCCATGTAGCCTATATGCTGGCGGTAGATAAAGCTGAAGACTTACTAGCCGAATATTTCAAAAAGTACGGGAGCTATTTTTTTACAGGCGATCCGATCGAAAAAATGGGGCTCGATCTGCTGTTAAAAGAGATGCATAATGTAGCGAAGCTTTATGAATCGCATCGCTTATACGTGTATCAGAGCTGCATGCTCATTTTCCATCGGTTATTTGTAGATGAAAATGAAACGGCCAATCAAGAAGGAGAGGCAACCGAAGATATTTTCATCCGCGTTCAGAAAATTTTTGAAAACTACAATCTCGATCCGCTATACTATCATTTGAACTTAGTGTTTGAATTCCTTCACTTAGAATATTATAATCATTACAAAGTTTACCGCCAAGCAGACAAGCATTACGAAGAGATCAATGATGCAACTGCAACCTTGCTGGTAAATTATTCAAACTACACTTTCTCAGCACGCTTTCTCATCTCTAAAATAGAAAGACACCTGCGCAACAATACCGAGAAAACAATGTTTGCCGAAAACGAAAGTTGGATGATGGACATTGAGCCCGAGCCACAAGATATTCCTAAGCATGTGGTCTACGTTTGCTACCAAGCCATCAGCGCCTATTATGCCGGCAAATACGATGTGGCTGCCAAAGTGATCAACTCCATGTTGAATGAAGTGAGTCTGAAAAAATATCCTTTTGTTCAAATGGAAGTGAAAGCCTTGCTGGCATTGCAATTTTGCATGTTAAAAGATTTTGAATTGTTTATGCAGCACACCAACAGCATTCAGCGGCAAATCAGAATGTTTGGCAAAGATGAGTGCGAAAACGTGCTGCTCTTCTTAAAAATATTGCGCGTAGCCACCAGCGAAGCCAAGAAAGAAAAGGCGAAAAAGATCAGCGCGATAATTCCGAAATTCAAAGAAGTAAAAGTAAGCTACTTCTCGCCTACTTCGCTTATAAAAATGGATGATGAATTTGTAGAGGCACTCGCCTCGATTGAAGGCGCTGTTGATGCTTAATTAAACATCAATCTTCATTATACTATCATGTGAGAGCGGCTTGTTGAGGTACAACTTCACGTTCTCGTATTTCTTAGCACGATTGAAATCTTGCGGATTAATAGAAGACGTGAGCATAATGATCTTGCACTTCTTGCGCGTGAGTTGCGAAAGATTGGCAAACTCATCTAAAAACTGGAAGCCATCCATCAGCGGCATATCAATGTCCAGAAAGATTACATCAGGCAATACCTTGTCCGCAACATCCATTTTCTCCATGTTCTTCAAAAACTCAATGGCACTCTTTGCTCCGGTGTGTGTGTAAATATTTTCGGTGATCGCTGCAGCTTCAATCATTTTTTGATTGATCAGGTTATCGATTTCATTGTCATCGATCAGCATTACAGCGCGGTATTTTCTGGAGTTCATGGATTAAAAAATTGATACCATTAAAAGTACTTTGAATAAGTTTTTTTTCCAAACGCAGGAATCTGAATAAACTTACATAGGGTCGGTTAAGTGCTATTGGCTAAGTTGAACGTCAGCAAAGTCACCCACAGGTAACTATTCAATGACTCACAAATCGAACTTAATTCCTTGCGCCAGCGGCAATGATTCACCATAATTAATGGTATTGGTTTGCCTGCGCATATACACTTTCCAAGAGTCAGAGCCCGATTCCCGTCCGCCACCAGTTTCCTTTTCACCACCAAAAGCACCACCGATTTCCGCACCTGAAGTTCCGATGTTTACATTGGCGATGCCGCAGTCTGAGCCCGCATGCGAAAGGAATTTCTCCATGTCTTGCATACGGGTAGTCATGATGGCCGAAGACAATCCTTGCTTCACTCCGTTTTGAAGTTCAATAGCCTCATCAAGGGTTTTGTATTTGATCAAATAGAGAATCGGTGCGAAGGTTTCGGCTTGCACGATTTCAAAATGATTTTTTACTTCAGCGATGGCCGGCTTCACATAACATCCCGACTCATATCCTTTGCCCGAAAGTTTACCGCCACGAACCAAAAATGAGCCGCCTTCACTTGAAATTTTTGATAGCGCATTGGAATAATTTTTCACTGCAAGTTTATCGATGAGCGGGCCAACATGATTGGTTTGATCTAACGGATTGCCAATACGAAGCTGACCATACGCTTTCTTCAATCGGTTTTTCACTTCATCGTAAACACTTTCATGAATAATCAATCTTCTCGTAGAAGTACAACGCTGGCCGGCCGTACCTACTGCACCAAATACAGCACCGATAATTGCCATATCGAGGTTCGCATTTTCGGTGATGATGATAGCGTTATTACCACCGAGTTCTAACAATGCTCTTCCTAAACGTGCGCTCACCGCTTGACCAACTGCTTTGCCCATGCGCACAGAGCCTGTTGCCGACACCAAAGGAATATTTTCGTTGTCGCACATCAGCTTACCTACTTTGTAATCGCCATTCACAATACACGACACGCCTTCGGGTACATCATTCTTCTTAAATATTTTGGCAACAATATTTTGACACGCGATGCTACACAGCGGAGTTTTCTCTGATGGTTTCCAAATACAAACATCACCACACACCCATGCAATCATGGAGTTCCAACTCCACACTGCCACCGGAAAATTGAATGCCGAAATAATTCCGACAATTCCAAGCGGATGATATTGCTCGTACATGCGGTGCATCGGTCT
>DPLR01000264.1:0-486 GCA_003541895.1 Cytophagales bacterium
CACCGCACGCAGAAGGATAATACCTATCGCAATATCGTAGCTTTTTATTATCGTCTAGAAAATAGTCTTCACATTTTGGGAACGGGTAATTTATATAATAAAACGAATTGCCAGCGATCTGATTTGGGAGCCCAACAAGGCCCTGCCTATAGGTTGGTTTATCCTGGTAACTTCTTTTTTCTGAAACTAGCTCCGCTGTTTGCATATTCTTTTTTACCTGCACGTTTTCCCCACTACTATTTTTCTATCTTTCAAAAAAATGGGCAGGTCATCCCTACGAAGACCCACCCACTTCAAAAATTAAATAGATCCGTCGTTACCAATCCAAGCAAATCTTGGATCAATAAAGTCAGCGTTGAATCTAGACATTGCCTTGAATCTGATAATGTCTTTTTCAAAATGCGCTCCGCTCTGAGGGTTCTCTTGAACCACCATAACAGGAGTTCTTTGTTGCATTACAAAGAAAGGTTTTGAATCATCTACGAT
>DPLR01000264.1:802-4002 GCA_003541895.1 Cytophagales bacterium
ACAGTCAAATCAAGGATGCCCTTTAACATATTCACCGCAAAAGCTCCGCCGATTGCGCCTGCTGCTGCTGCGCCCGATGGATAGTATGCAGAATTTAAAAGAACACTTGCATCAAATTTCAATGCAGGTCCACAGAGAAGTCTCTTCGGATTTACTACCATCTTGATGCCTTGCAAATTCTTTTGGTTCATTAGCCCGATGAGTCCTGCTTGCACATTCCCTTGAATAAGCGCGGCATAACTTCCTTTAGTAGCACCACCACCGCGAAGAGAAGTAGACCATGGATAATTTGCTTCATAGCTTGGTTTTGTTTCAGAAGTAGGGATCAAAAGATCCAGGTACTTCATTCCAGCTACGGACGCCAATTTTCCATAAGCATAAACTTCATTTAAAAGAGCTTAGTATTCACCGAGCAGACTTGCTTGCGCCATGAAAGAACCTGTTTGGTCGTCTTCTGCTAATTCATAATTGAGAGCATAGATTGACCCAAACTTTTTGTTCTTCAATTCCAAGTCAAGAGCTGCGGCACTTACTTCTGGATATACTTCGCCTTGGCCTACTTCTTTAGGAAAAGCAACGCCATGGTTAGGAGCATAAATTTCAGTGTCTTTATTGGAGGCAACAACCGTTGCCCAATCTTGCCAAGTTGTGTCTGCTGCCTTATACATGTTCATCACAATTTGCTGCAATCCCGCTCGTAAAAACTGAGTGAACGCACTAGAAGAATCTGCTTCTTCCAATTTGTACTGCAATTTTTTAAGATCAACATTACCCTCTGTGAAAGGAAATTGTTTTTCATCGGTGACTGGGTCCACACCAAATTGTCTTTGCATTGAACTTCGGAGTTTTTTTACATCCTCATTTTCAGTCAGATGTTTCTCCATTACCTTTTGATTTTTTTCTCTTAATGTTGCCATAGTTTTTTTGTCCTTTCCTTAAAACTTTAAAACGTCTTCAGGGAAACGGCTACCCAAGAGAACTTCAACCTTAGTTCCTGCCGCGGAAGTTGTTATTGCTGAGCCTTGATAAACGCCGATTGCTTTGGTTCCTGTATTGGTAACACCGTCGGTTCCTGTGCCTGGATCTAAATAGATCAAGTCACCGGGGTTAATAGTGATTCCAGTTTTTAAAGTGAGTTTTGCAACCACTCCAAATTTAGGACCTTGCACGTCTTGCACTGCTTGAGAGGCCACTACATCAGTATTATAAGGAGAAGCTATCTTCCCACTTACTACCGTTACAGGTGCCACGCCAAGAAATGTATTACCTTCGGTCTCTGCTGCTGGTTTTTTAAGTAAATTGTTTGTGTCATCAAAGACAAGTAAATCACCCTGATTGAATGAAACTGCCGAAGATATTACACTAAGAGCACTTTCAAATACGCTCTTGGGTGCAATACTTCGTGTTATATTGTTCACGCCTGCCATTTTTTTAATCTCCTATATTTGTTGAATTAACCTTTTGTAATCCCACCGAAATCGAATTTTGATTTACTCTCTACCAGAGTTTCTTTTCCGGGTGTAACTACATAAGACCAATCTGTTTTTTGTTTAACTTGTGAATTGTATCCCTCTAGGAATATTTTCCACATAGAATCAATTTGATCCTTGGATTTCACCTTGCCAAGCGACTCCTTGAACTTTTTGGTTACATCCATAGACAATTTTGACTCTTTACATTTTTTGTCTAAATAACTATCTAACTCTTGAGCTTTTTGTGATTCATGGAATTTAGAAAGCTCACCTTGTAATTTCAAAAGCTCAGAGCGCAAAGACTCCACGGTCTTAGATTCAGCTTTTAATTTAGAAGGGTCTTTTTCGTCTGCTTCTTTTTTTTCAGCAGGTGGGTCCTCAGATTTGTCAGGTTCTTCATCCCCAGCTTCTTTTTTCTTAGAAGCCATGTGGCGAGCAAGCTTCAATGTGGAGACTGCTTTTTCCTCAGCTTCTTCTTCTTTTGCTCCCATTTCTTTGTAGGCTTCATATGCTTCTTTAGTAGCTCCGCACTCTTCGGGAGTTACTTCTCCGTCGCCCATGTATTTCGCGATCATCTTTTTAATAAGCTCCATATCTTGTTGCTCATCACTATGTGGTTGAACTTGTTCTTTGTTTTCGTCCATTTTTTTATTCCTTTCAATGAATGATAAAACTTTACCTCCTGCGCCTGCCTCTGTGACAAGATCGCATGAAAAGGCGTTATCTATTTTAGAAACTACTTTTAATGTATCAATTCCGCTCTGTTTTGCATCATCTAACTTTAACTGTGCCCCTTTTGGAGCGGTCTTCTTTATTTCTTCCAAGCTTTTACTCTCGGCAGAACCTGTCGCATTGATAGATAGCCCGATGAAATCTTGGCCTGGGAACTTCTTTGCATATTCCACAGCATGACCCATGAGTGATCTTGCCCACAAGAAGGGTTCATCCGGAGGGATAATAACATCGGCAACAAGAAGGGCCCGACCGTCTTCAGACTCCTCGATATGGACATTTTCAAAATGTCCGATGATATCTTTTACACTTCGCTCAGGTCTTTGTTCAGCTTCGTTTTTGGTTTCATGATCTGAGAAGATTTTCTTTCCTTCGAAAATTGAGATAGCACTTGTAAGAGCTTCTTTTGAATAATAGAAGGCATCTTTCATATTGCCCATACCCTCAGAGAGCATGACTACTCTGAATTTAGTAAAACCAATGGATTTATCTTGAGGGCTAGCCGTTTCTATAAACCGGAGGTTGAATCTGCTACCAACTGATTCTTTAACATCTGATCGAAGGACTTGCGTGTTCGCCGTTGAGCTATCGGCTTCGGTGACTTCTGGTTTTGGCGCTACACTTTTTTTCATTTGAAAATCAATTCCAGTTGACTTTAGAAGATTATAAAAAGCAGCCGCATTTATGCCCGGATTTTTAACAAGTAGATCATTTATGATCGCTTCTGTGTCGCTAGGGATAAGATCAGAGTTTACTACTTTTGCTTTGTAGCTAATTGGCTGTGCGATATCTGCCATTGTCAATAAAAAAGTGCTGGGCCCCTTCGCTTTATTTGCCATATTAACCCCTCTTGTCTCTTTGAGACTTTGGCATAAACTTCACATTGAATTCGGCCCTGCCGCCACCTTGAGGAATTATCTCAGGACGATAGTCTAGCTCTCTTAGCGGTATGCCTTGAGACTTTGCAACACGCTCAACTTCTTCCAGGGGTTTACT
>DPLR01000387.1:0-1858 GCA_003541895.1 Cytophagales bacterium
ATGAAATGTTTTCTCCTCAAAAATTATTTTCTCTGACTTGCCAGCAATGGCGAATGGCGCACTTAGCAACGCGCCTCCGGTAAGTAACGATTGATGTAAAAAATTTCTGCGCTTCATGGTAGATCTATTTTATGATTTAAATTTAGGTCATTCAACGAGAATGAATACCCGATTACTGCAGATTTATTTTTCGCTGTCGCTCATTTTCAGTTCAAGTCTGGGCGAGTGTCAATCCTTAAAAAGATTTTCATTCACCGAAAATAAAATGGGATCGCCTTTTGGAATCATTTTCTACTGTGAAGACTCGAGTCGTGCAAAGCAACTTTCCATTCAATGTTTTCAACAAGTTGATTCACTCGTGAATATTTTCAGCGATTACTTTCCTCAAAGTGAATTGAATCAACTGTGTGCCACAGCCGGCAGCGGAAAATCATTTCAATGTTCGCCTGCACTATTTGCTATTTTAACATTGGCATCGGAGGCTTCCAAAAAAAGCGAAGGAACTTTCGACATCACGCTCGGGCCGCTCACGCATCTTTGGCGAAAATGTAGAAGAGAAAAAACATTTCCTGATTCAGCAACAATAAAAGAAAAGCTACAACTAATCGGCTATAAAAAAATGATCCTTGATTCAGTCAATCATAGCGTTCAACTGATGTTGTCTGGAATGGAACTGGATTTGGGTGGCATCGCACAAGGCTACATCGCTCAAAAGACAATCGACTTGCTGAAGAAAAAAAATATTCAAAACGCGCTGGTTGATGTGAGCGGTGATATTGTATGTATTGGCAAACCTCCCAACAAATCCGGGTGGTCTGTTGCAGTGAGTGTTCCCAATAGTCAAAATGAATTTCTCGAACGGCAATTACAATTAAACAACTGCGCGGTAACCACTTCGGGAGACATTCATCAATTTATTGAGCACAAGGGAATAAGATATTCGCATCTCATCGATCCAAAAACGGGTTATGGAATTACTTCGCAAGTGAATGTTACAGTCATAGCAAAAGAGGGAACGCAAGCCGATTGGCTCACCAAAGCCTGCAGCATTTTACCAAGAAAGAAAGCCATGAAACTGGCAGAGCAAGTGAATGCAGGATTGCTAATTGTTGAAATGAAAAAAGGAAAGCCTGTACTTCATGCTTCAAAGAATTTTAATCACTTTTGGAAAACCGATGTTCATGAATAAATGCTTCAACCAGTTGATCCATCTGACCGCTCCAAGCGGTCAGATGGGTTGCTTTCTGATTTTAACTTTCGTTTTACCATTTATGTTACTCGCGCAAAAACATATTCCATTCAATACTTACGAGCAACCCATTCCCGGTTCAAGTTTGCATTTTAAAATGATGCCAATTGCAGCCGGAAGTTTCACCATGGGAAGTAGTTCATCAGAGAAAAATAGAAATACCGATGAAGGCCCACAGAAAAAAATAAACATCTCTGCCTTCTGGATGGGCGCTTATGAAGTAACCCGCGATGAGTTTGATGTTTTTTATAACGATCAAAATGTAAGTCAAAATAGTAATGCCGATGCAGTCACTCGCCCCAGCCCACAATACGTTGACCTCACGTTGGGCATGGGCAAGGAGGGTGGCTTTCCGGTAAACAGCATGTCGCAGATGGCGGCTTTAATGTATTGCCGTTGGCTTTACACCAAGACAGGAATTTTTTATCGCCTGCCCACCGAAGCCGAATGGGAATATGCTTGCCGCGCCGGCACCACCACCCGCTGGTCGTTCGGCGGCGACGCCAACAAATTGAAGGACCACGCCTGGTACAAGCCCAATGCCGCCAAGAAGACGCATCCCGTCAAAGCCAAACGGCCGAATCCGTGGGGCCTGTACGACATGCACGG
>DPLR01000387.1:1947-2666 GCA_003541895.1 Cytophagales bacterium
CCGAATGGGAATATGCTTGCCGCGCAGGAAGCAACACTGCATTTTATTATGGCAACGATGCCTCACAACTTTCGAAGTATGCGTGGTTTGCCGACAACAGCGAAAATAAATATCACAAAGTAGGGCAGAAGCTTCCGAACGCTTGGGGACTTTATGATATGCTCGGCAACGTAAGTGAGTGGACGTTGGATCACTACAATGAAAAAATACTGGAACAACTTCAAGACAACGCGAGCGATCCATTTGCCAATGTATCTGCCAACAAATACCCGAAGGTGCTGAAAGGCGGTGGTTACACTGAAGATGCCGCTCATGTACGCTGTGCCACGCGCATAAAATCAGATCCTTCGTGGAATAAACGCGATCCACAAATTCCAAAAAGCAAATGGTGGCTAACGGAAGGCGCATCGGTTGGTTTCCGTATCGTGCGACCGCTCACACAACCAACTTCTGAAGAAGCGAATGCCTTCTACAAAAAGTACATCGGGAAATAAATGCCGAATAATTTCTTATCAACGTTTCATTCTTTTTCCATAATTTTCTTGACAAAACTTTTCAATCATGAAAAACTCATCCGAAAACTCACTCACCTCACGCAGAGAATTTGTAAAACAATCCGGACTTATTGCCGGTGGCTTGGTTGCCGCTCCGTTTTTTTCGGAAGCGAATTTTCTCAGCAGCGTTGATGACACCATTAAAATTGCGTTGGTTGGATGTGG
>DPLR01000292.1 GCA_003541895.1 Cytophagales bacterium
CAAGAAATGCAGATGGTTTATTATTTAAGGAAATGAGATAATCTTTTATTGCAAGATCAACTTGGCCAACGTTGTGGTAACAAAAGCCAAGTCGGTTCCAAGTTAGCGCATTGGTTACACCCGACTTAATTGCTTTCTCGTATAAAGGAATTGCAACGTTCCATTGCTGATTGGCGAAAAGTGAATCAGGCACTTTGGTTGTAGACTGTCCGAAAGTAAGAAGGGAGGTTGATAAATAAATAGCCAAAAAAAATTTCATGTTTTTTAACTCAAAATTATTGCTGCTTGTCAATCAATCCATACCTCACGTTGGGAGATTTTACCTAACAGAGTTACATTTGTGGATTGCCCAATAAGCAAATGTTGAAAATAGATAGCCACACGCACATTCTTCCCAAGAAAATGCCCAACTGGAGCGAGAAGTTTGGTTATGGCGATTTCATTTACCTGCAACATCACAAGCGGGGCTCGGCTAAGATGATGCGCGGCAATCAGTTCTTTCGCGAGATTCATGAGAATGCTTGGAATGCCGAACTCAGAATTAAAGAGTATGCTAAATTTAATACGCAAGTTCAAATTGTTTGCACCATTCCAGTGATGTTTTCCTATTGGGCAAAACCGCTGGACTGTCTTTCGCTCTCTCAGTTTCTGAATGATCATGTTGCCAAGCTGGCAAAAAAATATCCGAAGCACTATGTTGGGCTTGGCACCGTTCCAATGCAAGACACAGAACTTTCTATTGATGAATTGCATCGTATAAAGAAAATTGGAATAAAAGGAATTCAAATAGGATCAAACATCAATGATGAAAATCTGAATGAAGAAAGGTTCTTCCCGATTTTTCAAGCATGCGAAAAACTCGGGATGGCTGTTCTTGTGCACCCTTGGAATATGATGGGCGAAAAGAAAATGCAGCGCTATTGGCTTCCGTGGTTAGTGGGTATGCCTGCCGAAACTTCGCGCGCCATTTGCTCGATGATCTTTGGAGGCATTTTTGAGCGCCTCCCAAAACTTCGTGTGATGTTTGCACACGCTGGCGGATCGTTTTTGCCAACCATCGGTAGGATTGCCCACGGATTTGAATGCCGCCCTGATTTGGTAGCCATTGATAATAACATAGATCCCAGAAATTATATTGGGAAATTTTGGGTTGATAGTGCAACACATGACCCGATGTTACTTGATTACGTGTTAAAACTTCAGGGATCGAAGCGCGTAATGCTGGGAACAGATTATCCTTTTCCTCTCGGTGATTTAGAAATCGGGAAATCGATTGAAGAAATGGATCTGGATAAAAAAACGAAAGCAGATATTTTTCATCATGCTGCATTAGAATGGCTAGGCATGAAGTCGGAGGATTTTAAAGACAGTGAATAAAATGACTAAAGTAGTTTGCACGCTAATTTTATTGAGCACATCACTCCTATCATTCGCTCAATCACAATACGAAAAAGATAAGATCAAAGAACTTGAGCTGCAGCGCCAAATGGATCGCACTCGGAAAATAACGATGAAGATCGATTCAGCAGTTCGACTTTCAGACGAGGGTCATTATGAAGAAGCCGATACAAAATTCAGAATCATACTCAAAAGCATTCGAAGTGTTCCCTCCGACTTGACTTTTCACTTTGGCAAAAATTCTTTTCTCCTTGGAAAATACAGACAAAGCGTTGACTGGTTGAATAAATACATTCAATTGAAAGGAACACAAGGCCAGTACTCGGAAGAAGCCATGGAGTGGCTCTCAAAAGCAGAAACCGAGTTGCTAAAAGAAAGAGAACTTGAAGCAAAACGCGCATCAGAAGTTTTGTCGGGTGATTATTATATTGACTGTGGACC
Organism: Cytophagales bacterium; assembly: GCA_003541895.1. GTDB lineage: Bacteria > Bacteroidota > Bacteroidia > Cytophagales > Cyclobacteriaceae > ELB16-189. The sequence continues at coordinate 1,840 of DPLR01000292.1, forward strand.
AACGGGCAAAGTGTTATGCCCCACCTGCAAAGGATCAGCCGTTGTAGTTAGGAAAAATTATTTCGGAGAAGTATATAAAACTTGCCCATCGTGCAATAAACTCGGTTATCTTTCCTGCGATGATTATAATAAACTGTTAAAGGGCAAATTGATTACCGAGTAAGGAGAAATCATTTTATCTTTGCGGCTTGAAAGTAACGTAAAAATGCTGCACAATCGCAAAAACGGAAAGGAACTGAAAGAAATCCTCAGAAAATCTTCAGAAGAACGGATTACTATTTCCTTTTACAAGTATCATCACATCCTCGATCCTGTTAAATTCAGAAACGACCTATATGTTTTGTTTGATCAGCTTGGCGTAAAGGGACGAATTTATGTGGCGCACGAAGGCATCAATGGGCAAATAAGTGTTCCTAAAGAAAATGTAGATGCATTCAGAAATAAACTTTATCAAATTGATTTCTTGAATGGCATCCGCTTAAACATTGCTGTAGATGACGATGGGAAGTCATTTTTTAAATTAAAAATATTGGTTCGCAAGAAAATTGTGGCCGATGGATTAAATGATCAAACATTCGATGTAACCAATTGTGGCGTTCATGTCAATGCAAAAGAATTCAATGCGCTGGCAGAAAATGAAAACACCGTGATTGTCGACATGCGTAATCATTACGAAAGTGAAGTTGGCCATTTCAAAAATGCGATTTGCCCAGATGCTGATACATTCCGCGATGAATTAAAAATGGCTGAAGATTTACTGAAAGATAAAAGGGACAAAAACATTTTAATGTATTGCACCGGTGGCATCCGTTGCGAGAAAGCAAGCGCGTGGATGAAGCACATCGGGTTGAAGAATGTATTTCAATTGAACGGGGGGATTATTGAATACGCACG
>DPLR01000051.1 GCA_003541895.1 Cytophagales bacterium
TACTTGAACATCGAGAACGAATTCTTTTTAAAAAACTGGAATATGTTCGCTTCCCACTTCGATTGGGGCACGATGTGTTTTCTACTAACCGCATCAGCCCTCCCAGTATAGAGAAGTTCAAAAAATTGATGAAGGCTTACAAGCTTTTGCTAGAATTATATGAAGTAGATGATTACATGTTTTGCGCTACCAGTGCCATGCGCGAATCAGAAAACGGAGAAGAACTCGCACAAAATGTTAAAGAAGATCTGGGCGTTGAAATAAATATTATTGATGGGCACCTAGAGGCAGAGTTGATCAACAAAGCAATTGCATCCTATCTTCATGACGAGACTTACATACACATCGATGTGGGGGGTGGAAGTACTGAGTTGAATCTATTTGTTAACGGAAAAAAAATAAAAACACGTTCCTTCAAGGTTGGATCTGTTCGTGTGCTTGAGCATCATGATTCGCCAGTGATGTGGGCTGACATGGAGAAATGGGTAAAAGACCACGTGAAAAAAGAATTTGGAAAAGTGATTGCCGTGGGAACGGGAGGAAACATCAGCAAGATTTTTGAATTAGCCAAGAAGAAACCAGGTCAAGCACTTTCGCTCAAGAAGGTAAAAGAAATTAGGGATATGGTTGAAGGCCTTACACTCGAGCAGCGGATTTACGATTTACAAATGAACCCAGATCGTGCTGATGTGATCATTCCTGCCAGCGATATTTACATGAAGGTGATGCAATGGGCACATGCTCAGAGTATTCTTGTGCCTGATGTTGGCTTAAAAGACGGAATACTTCTTCACTTACTTGAAAAAAACATCAAGCAGAAAAAAATTGAATTCAATCAAGGAAGGTTTTAAACTACTGCGAGATATAGCTTTCCAAATGCTGAATGATTGATTTCTGTTCCTGAATAACGTGCGTTACCACATCGCCAATTGAAATCATCCCTAAAATTTTTGAGCCTTCGGTTACAGGCAAATGGCGAATGTGCTTATCACTCATGATCTGCATACATTCTTCAACGGTGTTAGACAAAGAAACCGTAATTGGGTTTGCCGTCATTAAATCGCTAATAGGAGTTTCCTTAGAGGATTTTCCCTTCAGGATTAATTTCCGAGCGTAGTCACGCTCAGTAAATATGCCCAGCAACATGTCATTCTCAGCAATCAAAATACCGCCAATGTTCTTTTGGCTCATTTGTTCGATCGCTGAATATACAGTCGTTGAAGGGGTAACTGAATAAACTACAAAGCCACCCTTGGCATCAAGAATATCCTTTACTTTTCCCATAGATAAAATTTTTAAGGAAGTTAAAAGGAATATTAATAAGAGTCAATGCTTTGACTCCTTCAAAAGTTATTTTCGATCAAATTACTTGAAAAAAGGATGGAAAAATTCCGACAGCAAGGTTTAGTGCTATGAGTACAACTAATAAAAGATTCTCAGTTCTATCAACCGCAAGAACTGAGTCAGAAGATTGGCTCATGGCTATTATCGGCTTGAAATAGTAATAAACACCAACCAAGGATGTAATTGCGGCTAAAACAGTTGCCCACACAAACCCATTATTGATAGCAAGATTAAAAACAAGGTACTTACCGAAGAATCCAGCAAAAGGAGGAATACCAGCCAGCGAAAACATGGCAATGGTCATGGCTACGCCAAGAAGTGGATTTGACTTCAATAGGCCTTTGAAGTTTTCAATGTTTGCATTTCCTTTTTTCTTTTCAACAATTTGAATAACAGTAAAAGCCATGATTGATGCCACCACATAACTTAACAGGTAATAAAATATTGTACCTGAAGCAGCATTGGCATTGGAGCTAAACCCAAGTAACAGATAGCCTACCTGCCCAACACTTGAATAAGCCAACATCCTCTTAACGTTAGTCTGATAAACCGCAGTTACATTGGCAACGACTAATGTCAACACCATAATTCCTTGCTGATAAATGATGAGGCTATTGCTATACGCGCCAAAGGCTACCGAAAATATTTTAATGAATGCGCCAAAGGCAGCAATCTTAACGACCGTTGACATCAATGCTGTTATGGGTGTTGGCGAACCTTCATATACATCTGGAGCCCACTGATGAAAAGGTACAGCAGATATCTTAAACGCAAGGCCGATCATCATTAGCAACATCCCAATGAAAAAATACCTAGGAATTGGAGGTCTTGAAACAATGAAATCAGCAATTGCAGTCAAACTAAACGATCCTGTTGTTCCATAAACTAATGTCATTCCGAAAAGCAAAAAGCCAGTAGCAAATGAACCCATCAAAAAATATTTGAAAGCTGCCTCCGTTGAAAAAAGACTTTGCTTATTACTTCCGGCCAATACATATAATGAAATAGAAAGTATTTCAACCCCTAAAAAGAGGATGGCCATGTTGTTGAATGAAACCATCAATATCGCACCGATAACAACAAATAGCACCAAAGCCGATTTATCTGATCTGTGTTCAGGATCAGCAAAGTAGGAGCGCGACATTAAGAACCAAAAAATAGCAGTGACAAAAATAAGTGCGGAGAACGCCAAGGCAAAATGATCGAAATAGACCATGCCGTGGTAATGGTAACTCGTTGCGGCCCATTGCATGTAAACCAAATACGATGCAACCGCAAGCCCTACAATTGAAACAAGTGTAGTCCACTTCTTTAAGTTAAAGACTTCTGCTAAGAGCGAGAAAACACCGAGACCACAAATGACAAAAAATGCGTTCATGTTATTTTAATGAAGCTGAAAGATCCGGATAAAGTGAAAGCAAATTTTTAACAGCTGCCTCTG
>DPLR01000329.1:0-834 GCA_003541895.1 Cytophagales bacterium
GTAATTGCGGAGCCTTTGTTGCCAAAAGAATTGCGGATGTAATTCAATACATCACTGGCTTGCTCATCGCTCAACTCAAAGGCGCTCATTTCGCTGTTGTAAGTTTTGCCATTTACTTTCATTTCTCCTTTGGCACCATAAAGCACTTGTTGGATAGATCTTTTTTTATCGGCCATTAGATAATCGGCTTTGGCCAAGGGCGGATACAAATCTTCGATGCCTTCGCCTTGTTCGAGATGGCACGTTAGGCACTGAGCAATGTAAATGTCTTTGCCGCGTTCAATGCTTTCCTTTAAAACGAATTTGGGTTTCTGTTGGAAAGCAAGAACCAATTCTAAAAAACAAAGCGAGAGTGTCAACACAAAAAGTTTCTTCATCATAGTCACGTATCAATTTTAAATTCAAATTTTAAACTTCCTCTAAATTAAAAGGCAATACTCGTATCCTTTTGCCTGTTAAATCAAAAATGGCATTGGAAAGCGCAGGTGTAAACGGAGGCAATCCCGGCTCGCCTACACCACCGGCTTTTTCATCATTGTCCACTACATGCACTTCAATTTCCGGGATGTCGGCAATGCGAGGCATTTTGTAAACATCAAAGTTTTTCTCAATCGCTTTTCCATTGGCAAAATGGGTAGCGTGTTTTGTGGCCGCGCCAAGCGCCATCACGATGCTGCCTTCTACTTGTGCTGCAATAATATCAGGATTTACGTACCAGCCGCAATCCATTACCGCCCACACTTTGTCGATCTTCACTTTGCCTTCGGCATTTTTTGAAACTTTCACCACTTCGCCAACAATACTTGAGAAGCATTCGGTGATGGCTACTCCATA
>DPLR01000329.1:1196-9321 GCA_003541895.1 Cytophagales bacterium
TCTTTGCCTGCAGCGATGGCCATTTCATCAATAAAACTTTCAAAGGCAAAGCCGTTGGTGGAGGCATACACGGAGCGCCACCACATCACCGGTATGGGCGACTCGAGTGGAGTATCGCCAAAACTGTAGTGTGGAATGGAGTTGAAGTAAGGCTCTAAGAATCCTTCGGTATCACTTCCATTAAAAACAGATTTATCGGCACCTGGATTTTGGGTGTCCATATTTTGACCTGCAACACGTGTTTCAAATGCAAAGATGCTTCCGTTGCTTACGCCACCCCGACATTGATAAACCATGCCCGGACGGAACGGCCCCATCGTCATGTCATCTTCACGTGTCCACACTACTTGCACCGGTGCTTTGATTTCTTTGCTGATCATCACGGCTTCGTAGGGATAATCAGTAAATGCTTTGCGACCAAAACCACCACCGAGGAAAGTCATGTTTACCGTAACTTTTTCAATCGGGAGTTTGAGTGCTTTGGCAATGTCGCCTTGAATCCAATCAGGGCCTTGTATTGGCCCCCAGATTTCGCAACTATCTTCTTTTACGTGGGCCACGCAGTTGAGTGGCTCCATGCAGCTATGAGATTCGTAAGGTGTTTCGTATAGCGCCTCTAATTTTTTTTCTGACTTCTGAAAAGCTTCTGCAAAGTTGCCGTGGGTTTTAAATGAAATTAAATTACCTTTTTGCAGTTGGTCTTTCATTTTGTCGTAGAGCTGCTCGGTGCTGTGGTAATCAAAACCTGAATCATCCCATTCTACTTTCAAAACTTTTCTTCCTTGCATGGCGCTCCACAGATTGTCGGCCACCACAGCCACACCTTCAAAGAGATTATCAAACACTTCGCGTTGTATTTTGAGAACGTGTTTTACGCCAGCCACTTTTTTGGTTTCGGTGTCGTCAAAGCTTTTCACTTTTCCGCGGAAGCGTGGATTACGCTCAACCACCGCATATAACATGCCCGGCAACTTTTTGTCGATGCCGAAAATGGCTGTGCCGTTGGTTTTCAATGGAGTATCTTGGCGAGGCATCGGTTTGCGAATCACCTTATACTCGCGTGGATTTTTTAAAACCACATTTTTTGGAGGAGTAAGTTTGGATGCATCGGCAACCAACTCTCCGTATCCCAATTTTTTTCCGGAAGGCTTGTGGATGACAAATCCATTTTCAGCGTAACACTCGGTTTTACTAACACTCCACTTGTTAGCAGCAGCCTCGATTAGCATTTCGCGAGCAGTGGCGCTGAGGTTCAATAATTTTTTATAAATGCCCCGAACGGTTGAGCTGCCACCCGTAATCTGGCTTCCATATTTTGTTGGGTGCCCTTGAGCAAAAACAATATTGACTTGATCAAGATTTACTTCCAGTTCTTCGGCCACCATTTGTGGCACGGCTTGAAAAGATCCTTGGCCCATTTCTGAGCGGTGGTTGACGATGGTTACTTTGCCCGCGCTGTCAATGGAGATCCAGGCGTTTAATTCAATGCCGAGATTTTCAGCGCTGTCAGTAGAGAGAACTTCCATTTCTTTTCCGCTGGCAGGAAAATGAAAACCCAGCGAAAGAGCTGCGCCCGTCATGCCGCTGAGGCGAATAAAATTTCTGCGTGATATGTTTTGCGTTTCCATACTCAAAAATTATTTGGAAGCTTGAAGAGTTGATGCTGTTTTGATGGCTTTGCGAATGCGCCCGTAGGTACCACAACGGCAAATGTGCCCTTGCATGTGCGTGTCGATGTCTTTGTCGGTTGGGTGCGGCACTCTTTTCAATAAGGCGGCTGCTGCCATGATCTGGCCACTTTGGCAATAACCACACTGTGGCACTTGTTCTTTGATCCATGCTTGTTGTACTACATGAGAATTGTTTTGAGACAATCCTTCAATGGTGGTAATTTCTTTGCCAACGGCAGCCTTCACGGGCAATGAGCACGAGCGAATCGGGTTGCCATTCAAATGAACGGTGCACGCTCCGCATTGCGCAATTCCGCATCCGTATTTGGTGCCAGTAAGTCCAACGAAATCGCGAATAGCCCAGAGCAAGGGCATTGCAGGGTCTGCATCAATGGTGTGTGTTTTTCCATTGACCTTTAATGTTAATAATGCCATACAGTTTTTGATTGGAAGGTTGAATATACGAAATCATCAACTGTGGCGCTGTTAAAAAAATGTAAAAGGGAAATGAAAGACTTCGTTTACTCAAACCCTTTGCTTGAAACTCATGTAAAAACAAAGTCACTATCACATGGAAAATAAGTTTAATTTAGTAAATCATCATTGGAGGAGATTTTAGATTTATCATGAAATCATTTTTCAAATGCTATTTTGTTATTTATACAGCTCTTTTTTCTTGTCAAGAGGAAAATCGTTTTAAAATTGATCATCATCAGTTAGCAAAGGAGTATTATAACGAAGATGCTGAATGGTATGTTAAGAACATTCCCTTTTTTGAGTGCTCGGATAAAATAATTCAAGACGTATACTATTACCGCTGGGAGCTTTTCAAGGCTCATATCCGGAATGTGGGTGTGAATGAATACGTTATAACCGAATTTATTGACCACGTGCCTTGGGACCGTGAGCCTTATTGTACGATCAATGCTGCATCCATGCACCATATTTACGAAGGCCGTTGGTTGAAAGATCAATGCTATATGGATGGCTATATCAATTATTTATTTTATAAGGGTGGTAATGATCGCAGATACAGCGAAAGTATTGCCGATGCCACTTATGCTCGTCACTTAGTAAATGGCGACAAGAAATTCATTGTCGATCAGTTGGATAGTATGATAGCCATACAAAATCGGTGGGCAGATCATTATGATTCAGCTAAGAATCTTTATTACATACCAGCTATGCCTGATGCCACGGAATATAATATCGCTGCAGTCGATGCCTCTGGCGGTAAAGGTGGCTTTGAAGGAGGCGAGGCTTTCCGGCCAACCATCAACAGCTATATGTTTAGCAATGCGTTGGCCATATCAAAAATTGCCGCATTGGCAGGGCGCGAAAAAACAAGCAAGCAGTACCAGGCACAGGCCGATCAATTAAAAAATAATATTCAAAATTATTTGTGGAATGACGATCTCGTGCATTTCACTGACCGGTATAAAGTCAATAATCAATTTGTAAAATATTGGGAGTTTATCCGTGGTCGTGAGCTGGCTGGTTTCGCACCTTGGTATTTTAATTTGCCCGATGATCAACCAAAATATCATCAAGCATGGAAGCACTTGAAAGACACGAGTCAACTGCTCGGAAAATTTGGATTTCGCACCAACGAACCATCCTATCAATACTACTTCAAACAGTTAGCGTGGTTCAATGGAAAGCGCAGCAGTCAGTGGAATGGCCCCAGTTGGCCCTATCAAACCAGTCAGGCATTAACGGGTATGGCCAATTTTATTCAACACTATGATCAGTCAATTTTAACTCCTTCTGATTATGTTAATTCGTTAAGGTTATTTGCAAGGCAACACCTCTTACCAGCGGGTACGATCAATCTGGTTGAGAATTACGACCCCAATTTTGGTGGCCCGATTGTACATGAATATTGGAGCGATCATTATCTGCATTCTACTTTTAATAACCTGGTGATTTCGGGTTTGTGTGGAATTCAACCCAGCGAGGGCGATTCTCTTGACATAAACCAAATAATTGATAGTTCCATCAAATATTATTGCCTTTCTGGGTTGAGTTATCACGGGCATGATATCACTGTTCTTTATGATGACAGTGGTGAAAAATATAAGATCGGAAAAGGAGTTAAGGTCTTTGTAGATGGAGAGGAGGTTCGTTTAACTCAAAGAAGAAATTCTTTCAGAGTTTATGTGGGCAAGCAAGTGCGTTCAATTACTACAACGAATCCGGTGAATCAAGCCTTAAATATTTCTAAACACAGATTTCCAAAGATCTCGGCATCCGTCAACACAGACAGTACTTATCAGTTAAATGATGGAAGAATTTGGTACTTCACTGAAATCAAAAACCAATGGTCAACTTGGAATTCAACCAACACAGATGACTGGGTGACAATTGAATTTGATGGGCCACGAAATATTTCAGAGATCAAACTTTATCCGGTGGTGAATAGAAAATTTATGCTGCCGCAAGGAATTAAGTTCGAATCAAAAATGAACAATGATTGGAAAAGTATTTCAGCGCAAGAATCTCCTACAGCATTAAAACCAAATTCAGTTAATCGATGGCATTTGCCTAATACCTCTACAACGTCCATTCGTATTCGATTTACTCATACTGACCCCGTTGCTTTCACTGAAATTGAATGCTTTTAGATCGGGCATTCAAAAAAGTTAAGAAATCACCCAATCTGACTTAATGCCCTAGTTGCAATAGAAATAAAAAATATTTTTTAAAGTAACTATTCCGTTTATAAATTGCGAACCCTATATAGTTGGCAATGATAGCGCTGAGAAACATTCTCATTTCTGTAATCTTCTTTACGGAAGATTTTACCCGCATTGTTGCGGTAGATCTTGGCAATCGACTTGTTGATCTGTTCAGTTCCATAGAGAGAACTGCGCCTACGAGCCCGGTGATTCCTCGCAAGCTTATACGAAGGGCAGAAGAAAAATTGCAAGACGCTGTCAGGCAAATGATCATGCGCCAAACCATGTCCGACCGCAGAAGAAAATATTTTGGCTCTGATCCATTCAGACCCTGAAAACTCCGATCTTTGGGTCGCCAAAAAGTTACCCGCATCAAATCTTTTGAATCAAACAGACGAGAATTTTTAAAGAAAGCTTCACGCTTCGGATTGTCGTTTGGTGTAAGTAACATTCTCCCATCAGTTACATCTGCATTTTCTTTAGCTAACGGATTCTTGGAAACGAAGAAATTATCCGTTCAAAATGGGAAGGCGCATATAATTTCTTTGCTGCACACAACCGATATCCACGCGCAACTATTTACCCACGATGAACTTTTTGTAGAAAACGGAAAAGCAGTTTATAAAAAGCGCGGAGGTTTTGCTGTACTCAAAACAATGATCAATACACTGCGCGAACAAAACCCAAATTCAATTGTAATAGACGGAGGCGATTGTTTTCAAGGTAGCGGTTTGGCATCGCTGACGAATGGCGAAGCGATTGTGCCATTGATCAACAACATCGGTTACGATTTGATGCTTCCTGGCAATTGGGAAGTAGTGTATGGAAAAGAAATGTTGGTGAAAGACATGGCCGGTTACAATGGCGCAAAAATTTGTGCCAACATGTTTCATCAAACCAACGATGCACAGAATGGCGAATCCATTTTTCCTCCCTTTTTTGTAAAGGAATTGGCTGGAATAAAATTAGGGTTCATCGGTTACAACGATCCTCTCACGCCCAAGCGTCAATCGCCCGCCTATAGCAACGGAATAAAATTTACTTCACCCGAATACAATCTGGAAAAATATGTGAAGGCCCTTCGCGAGGATGAAAAGTGTCATCTCATTTTTCTGGTTACCCACATGGGGTTAACGCAGCAAGTTGATCTGGCTAACAAACCATTCACGAAAGGAGTTGATTTTATTTTAGGTGCCGATACACACGAGCGAGTTCGTCAGCCAATTCAAGGAGTAAATTCAAAAGTAACTGAGCCAGGTGCTTTCGGTTCGTTTGTTGGCAAGCTCGATATTGTGGTTGAAGATGGGGTTGTCAAAGATCAATCGTATCATTTGCTTGATGTCGATCCTGAATTGTATAAGGAAGATGAGGAGATGAATGTGCTGATCAAAAAAGTGCGCGAGCCCTATCGCAAAGAACTTGATCGCGTCATCGGGAAAACGAAGTCTCCCTTGGTGCGCTACTATATTTTAGAAACGCCAATGGACAATTTCATCACCGATGCAATTAGGTGGAAGTTCAAACCCGATATTGCCTTCAGTAACGGATTTCGATTTTGTCCTCCATTGGTTCCAGATCCTTCAAAGGGTTATGCAGAAATAACCAAAGATTTTTTGTGGAGTATGCTTCCGGTGAACAGCGAAGCAAAACAAGGCGTGATCAACGGTAAACAATTGTGGGATTGGTTTGAGCGCGAATTGGAAAACGCTTTTGCCAAAAATGCGACCGAGCGCTTTGGCGGTTGGCTGGTGCGTTTCAGTGGCATGGAGGTGAACATTACGGTGGGCAATGAGTTTGGCAAACGCGTGAACTACATCAAAGTAAAAGGCCAACCGATTGACCTGAAAAAAAATTACACGTTCGTGGCGTGCGAGCGCGAGGGCGATCCTGATTCAACCATTTGCAGACATAACAATGTACATGCACCAAAGCGATTGGGTAAAACACTGCACGGTGTGATAGAAGAATACCTTGCATTGCATTCACCCATTTCTCCAACCATGGACGGAAGAATTTCAGCCACTGACGCACCCGTTACTTTGCTTACGCAGTCGATGGGATTTGATTATGAATTCAGGTAAAAATATTTATGAAGTACTCAAGGCAACTCGATAATTTAGTGAACACAACTAACGATTTATGAAAAGAATTATATCCATTTGCATCATTTTGACTTTGGGCATTTCATGTTCAGTGAACAAAAGCAAGGAACTAGAGAAAGATGTCAAAGTTTTTCTCAATGACTTTCAAAGTAAGCTTCAAGGCTCTGACGAAGAAATTTTGAAATTGTTTACAGGCTCGCAAAGCAAGGACGAAATTTTGAAAGCGATAGTCATTTTGCAAAACAAAGACACAACAGTTAAGTCTCATATCCAACCGGATGAGTTTAAATTTCACATAGAAGGTTCATATATCGTTGTAGAATTTCCAGTTGAACTTACAGCGAGTGGGCAGTCGACAGAAACAAGTCTTTTATCGTTTCAACTTTTTAAAAACGATAGACAATTCCGAATTGGAAAATTAGAAGGAGAAAAATTATATCGACAGTTTTCAATACTGAAGAATAAAATTGAATATGCAAAAGAGCTAGCCAGACGAATGGCAGATTTAAAAGTGTACTATGATCGTGCACGCGAATTGCAAAAAAATTACGATTCTGTTATCTGGTTCGTTCATCACAAAAACATGACGTATTACTATGCTGTGAAAGGCGTCTACAATTTTGATTCGCTCAAAAAAGGAACTCTACAGAATTGCAAAATGGGTTTAATTGATGAAACAGGAAAAGTGATCGTCCCTGTTGAATTTGATTTAATAAGCAATCCATCGATGACATTTGCGGAGGCCGTTGAGGTTACCAATAATGGAAGAGTCGGGTGTTATTCATTGGATGGAAAAGAAATGATTCCACCAAACTATGAATGGATTGTGCCTTATGAAAAAGGTTTTGCCAATGCGCTTGTTAAGAAAGATCCAATTTTTGGATGGCTTGATAAAGAATATGCTTTTCATGAAAACTTTCCATCAGAAGAAGCTGAGAAGAGTATTAAGGAGTTTGAATATTTAACCAACAATGCTTTCAGGTTTGGTATAGGCCATCAGGACTTGATTAGCATACTTTATCCAATTGAAGATTCATTCAGAGGAAACGGATTAATTATTGCTTCATCTGTTTTTGCAAGTAATGGGATTCTTCCAATAGTAAATGACGGTTTCGTTACTTTAAAGGATGCAGAAGAAAATCGTCTCTTCCAATATGGTGATGACTACATTGAGAATACAAATGAAAAACCTTTTAGTGTTTCAGAAACTTTGAGTGCGTTTATTTCTAACATAAAAACAAGATATATTGGCGGGCGAGGTGAATTTTATACAACTCACAAAATTATTTTGATCGATAAAAACCAAAAACTTTTGAGTTCTATTGAAGCATGGGGTGCAGATTTTAAATTTCGAAAACTAAGTGATGAGTTGTTTGAGTCAAAAGCTATTTCAGAAACTGATGCGGGGCCTAGTATTTGGGCACGTGAGGCCAATTTTCCCTTCTATTCGTATTTCAAATTTGATCTGGGTAAGCTTATACGTTTAAAGTCAAATCGCCTTTTTCAATGCACTGAATTTGTAAAGATGGACAGTAGCTATTTGTCCGGTGACTTTATCTTTTACCAAAACAATAACGATGTCCATTCAAAATTCGCATCATCAGAAACAATACGGACTATGAGGGATGATATTCTCGCCAGTTATGGATTTATTTTCTCAGAAGCTTACGTGGGT
>DPLR01000420.1 GCA_003541895.1 Cytophagales bacterium
GTGGTGAGTACAACGGTGAAAGAAACTTTATCATTACTTACCACAACGTCTTTCACCATACCTAAAGAGACCAAATCCTTTTTTAAATCCGGATCATGAACGGTTGAAAGTGCTTTCAAAATGTCAGGCTGCCCAAAACTCATAGCGATACAATGTATTTTTAAGTGAAATGGTTCGCAAGGTAATGAGAATAACCATTCGCAGAATAGATTTTAGGATTCATTAAGGCAATATTTCATTGGAAGAATTGTTATATTCGATAACTAAAAATAGTTGGCTATGAAAAACCGAATTAGTTTCTTATTCGCTCTTGGATTGTTTCTTTCCCTCACGCCTGCCATGGGGCAACAAGTGCCAAAGTCAACAGGCTCAAAAGTATCGCAGCAAGACGCACAGGATGCACTCAATTTTCACAACAAAGTGAGAAAAGATGTGGGCACCCCTCCGCTCGAATGGTCTCCAGAAATTGCCAAGTATGCTCAAGCGTGGGCCGATCATTTGGCCAATGACAAAGGCTGCCAGATGGAACACAGACCCAATGACGGTGAATGGAAAAGAATCTACGGTGAAAATATTTTTTGGGGAAGTGGCGCTAGCTACAATGCCAAAGACGCCTCCGATAGTTGGTACAGCGAAATCAAAGATTACAAACATGAAGTTTTGAACAATTCAAACTGGTATGCCGCTGGGCATTACACACAAATGGTTTGGCGCAACACAACCAAAGTAGGCATTGGGCAAGCCACTTGCCCAAATGGCGCAACGATTATTGTCGGCAATTACGATCCGCCCGGAAATTATTTGGGGGAGAAGGCGTATTAGACTTTTCACAGTCATCTGTTCAATCTTTGTGGGTAACTAATTTGCCAAGGAAACAGGCAACATTGACTATCTTTGCGCTCCAATCCTATTAAAATTGATTACCCGCGAAACGATAGACGAAATCAAAAACCGCATCGATATTTATGATGTGGTGAGCGACTTCGTTTCGCTTAAAAAATCGGGGGCAAATTTCAAAGGGTTGAGTCCGTTCAACAACGAAAAGACGCCTTCATTTTTTGTCGTTCCAGCCAAAGGAATTTTCAAGGACTTTAGTAGCGGCAAAGGTGGCGATGCGTTCACGTTTGTGATGGAGCACGAAAAGATGAGCTACGTAGAAACCATCCGCTATCTCGCTAAAAAATACGGTGTTGAGATAAAGGAAGACCGCAACTCACCTGAAGAAAACGAAACACAAAGCGAACGCGAATCGCTTTACGTGCTGATGAATTTTGCCAAGGATTATTACAAGAATAATCTGATGCACTCTGATGAAGGCAGAAGCATCGGGCTGAGTTATTTTCGTGAGCGCGGTTTCAACGACCGAACCATCGAAAAATTTGAATTAGGTTACGCACTCGAAGGCTGGGAAAATTTTAGTGATGAAGCAATTGCCAAAGGGTTCAATAAAATCTTCCTTGAAAAAACAGGACTCGTTGTAAAAAAAGAAGACGGTTCCTCCTACGATCGCTTTCGCGGCCGCGTGATTTTTCCTGTGCACGGGCTTTCTGGAAAAGTAGTCGCCTTCGGGGCGCGCATGTTGGGCAAAGAAAAAAATCAGCCCAAGTACATCAACTCGCCCGAAACCGACATCTATCATAAGAGCGATGTGCTCTACGGATTGTATCAGGCAAAAAATTCCATTCGCCAACACGATGTTTGTTATTTGGTTGAAGGTTACACCGATGTAATCTCCATGCACCAAGCTGATGTTGAAAACGTGGTAGCATCGAGCGGCACGGCACTCACAGAAAATCAGATCAAACTCATCCGCAGGTTTACCGAAAACATCACCGTTCTTTTCGATGGAGACAACGCGGGCATTAAAGCTGCACTTCGCGGCATCGATATGATTTTGCGCGGAGGTTTGAATGTACGTGTCCTGCTCTTTCCTGATGGCGAAGACCCTGATAGTTTCTCACGAAAAGTTGGAACAACCGAGTTTCAAAAATATTTAAAAGAGCACACGCAAGATTTTGTTTCGTTCAAAGCTGGTCTTTATGCGAAGTAAGCTGCGGGCGATCCTATTCGCAAAGCGGAATCGATTCGTGAAATTGTGTCGAGCATCGCTGTCATTCCAGATCCAATCAAGCGCTCGGTTTATATTCAAGAGACAAGCAGTCTTTTAAAAATTGGAGAGCATGTATTGCTGACTGAGTTGAATAAAATTTTAATTCAGGAGCGCAGAAAAAATGAACAAGAGAAATTGCGCGAGCAGCCTGCAAACCCTGAGCAGTCAATTCCTCTGGAAGAAATCGGTGCTCAAGGGAAAATTGACACGCAAAGTTTAGTCTACTATCAGGAGCGAGAAACGATTCGGTTGTTGCTCAACTATGCTGATCAGTCGCTGGAAGATTCAAAGCTGGCCGATTTTCTTGTACATGAATTGGAAGATGTTGAGTTCACCAACGAAGTATTCAAATCCATTTATCTCAAATTCAAAGAAGCTGCCGCTCATCACGAGCACATAGACAGTAGTTATTTTTTGCAAGAAGGGAACAATGCTGTTAAGTCTGCCGTTTCAGAATTGATTACGAATCGTTATGATATTAGTCCGCATTGGGGCGATAAATTTCATATCTACATTCCACGAGAAAAAGACATGTTAAATGAAATGGCTTTATCGAATGTATTGCGATTGAAGTTTAGAGTGGTCCAACGAATGATGGAAGAAAATTTAGAAAAAGTAAAACATGCCGAAGCCTCTGGAAATTGGGAAGAACTCGATCGCGCGTTGGAAATTCAAACGGGATTAAAAAAGGCAGAGAGCGAGTTAGCTGGGAGTTTAGGAATTGTGGTGGCAAAATAAATTTAGTAACAAGACATAAGTAGTAAGATTTAAGATTAATAGAATGAGCATCGAAAAAATAAAAATAGATTCCATCGAAGAAGCGATTGAAGATATACGCAACGGCAAAATGGTGATTGTGGTAGACGATGAGGATCGCGAAAACGAAGGCGAT
>DPLR01000358.1 GCA_003541895.1 Cytophagales bacterium
TGGAAATCCACCCGATCATGAAACCATTTTACCTTTCACCAGATTAATGGGCGGCCCAATGGATTATACACCTGGAATTTTTCAAACCAAAGTAAGTCATTACAAGCCGGGCAATCCAAACATGGTGCATACTACGCTCGTAAAACAATTAGCGTTGTACGTTACCATGAGCAGTCCTGTACAAATGGCGGCCGACTTGATTGAAAATTATGAACAACATTTGGATGCATTTCAATTCATTGAAGACGTAGCCGTAGATTGGGATGATACAAAAATTTTAGAGGCAGAACCGGGCGACTACATTACCGAAGCACGCAAAGCCAAAGGAAAAGATGAGTGGTATCTGGGCGCGATCACCGATGAAAATACACGCACCGCTGTGGCTCCGTTAAATTTTCTTGAGGCAGGAAAAAATTATGTAGCCACACTTTATCTCGATGGCGACAAAGCCCATTGGAACGACAACCCGATGGAATATCAGATTCAAAAATTTATTGTGAACTCGAAATCAATTTTGAAACTGAAGTTAGCCGCAGGTGGCGGAGCGGCAGTTAGCTTGAAGTTGGCATCTGATAATGACGCGAAGAAATTGAAAAAGTACATAGTGAAATAATCTGATGAGCGCTTGGTTAATTGTTTTAATCAGTCTTTGGGTTTTTCCAATAGTTACTTTTTTTCTTGTCAAATGGAGTAAAAATTCCAAAATAGAAAATAAAATAATTGTAATTATATCAGGGGTTATTCTACTCACGACTATATCACTTCTCACCGAAATTTCCACTAGGAGTATTGAAACTGATTGGATATTTTTAACATCATATTATCTGGGCATTTGCTATTTTTTGTGGAGAATAGTTAACCTGAAAAGTAAACTTGTCAAAATATTAGGATACGTTTTAATTACAATCACTTTTAGTGTTGGCTATTTGTCTGGCACAATAGGAGTCTTGGGAGTAGGGTTTGTAGTAAGTGAATTTGAACCAAGTAAAGAGGATAAATTAGATTCAAATCTAATTTACAAAGAGACTAATCTAGGTAATGCAGTTTCCCATTATCGTGGAATTAAAGTTGAAATTTTTAAAACGTTCAAATATTTTCCATTTCTTGAAAGGCGTGTTTCAATTAACAAATATTATGGAAAGCCAGGGTGGTCAGAGTTAACTCATTCTTTTGACAGCAATTCAAAGACGGTTAAATTAATTGTTAAGAAAAATGAAACTGACTCAGAAGATTGGGAAGCGGTGATCAAAGTCGAATAAGATTTTGTTCGATCCTATTTAAGACTTCGGCATTCCATATTTTTTCCACCACCATTGAAAAACAACCAGCGCCCAAATACGCGCATGGATGTCGCCAGGGTTGAGGGAGAAAAGTTTTCGCTTCAGCTTATTGATTTCCTTGTAGTCAAAAATATTTTGCTCTCGAATAAAATTTTCCGAGAGCAAGTCATCTTTGATCAACGACTTCATATCCTTGCGCAACCATTTTAACAAGGGCACCTCAAAACCTTTCTTAGGGCGGTTGTACAGCTGAGCCGGCAGCATTTCCTTGAAGGCATCTTGCACAATTCGCTTTCTTATTTCAGAATTAATTTTGAATTCATCCGGAAGAGAGAACGTAAAATTCACCAACTCATAATCGAGGAAAGGCGTGCGCACCTCCAAACCGTTCGCCATGCTCATCAAATCAACTTTGGTAAGCATGTCATTGGGCAACACAAGATTGAAATCAGTTAGCAGCAGGTCGTTGATATTTTCCTTGGCAGGAATGGTATTCAACAGTTCTTCTTTGAAGGAATAAAATTCTTGTTGATCGAAATTAGTTTTCGATTGATATGAAAATAATTTGAACGCATTTACTTCAGAAACAAACCCAGCCCAGCGCCAATATCTTTCTTTTGAGGAGAGATTCATTCCTTCAGCAAAGCGTTGAAGTTGTCGCGCTTTATTGCTGTAAAATCCGCTGCGCGATTTGGGCAGCATCTTCCACAATGGCAACATCGACCCAACCAAAGACTCTTTCGCACCAGCATGAATGACCCGATAGAAGGCGGCATGTTTGTTATAGCCCGCCAGCAACTCATCGGCTCCATCGCCCGACAAGGCAACGGTAGCGTGCTTGCGCGTTT
The DNA here is from genome assembly GCA_003541895.1 of Cytophagales bacterium. Taxonomy (GTDB): domain Bacteria; phylum Bacteroidota; class Bacteroidia; order Cytophagales; family Cyclobacteriaceae; genus ELB16-189. The sequence goes on from DPLR01000358.1 coordinate 2,129, forward strand.
CTTTGCTTAGAATAAAAACATTGATAGCCGAAGAATCGGCAAAAGGTTCATCGATGTAATCAAGAATGGAATGCACATGCTCGTATAAATCTTTATTCGTTAAAGAAAAGACTGCGTGCTCCGTTTTAAAATGATTGGCAACCAGGCGTGCATATTCGGTTTCATCAAAAAACTTCTCGTCTTTAAACCCAATGGAAAACGTGTGAAGATCAGGTTTGTGTTTGGCGGCCAGCCCAGTTACAACAGATGAATCAATTCCCCCGCTCAAAAAAGATCCAAGTGGAACATCTGAAATTAATCTACGTTGCACTGAAGCTTCGAGGAGCTGTTTAAATTTTTGTTTTGCATCTTCGTAGTTGCTCGTTGTTGGTTGTTGGGGGATAGTGTCCGGGATACTATAATATCTTTCGACTTTCAACTTCCTGCCTTCCACTTTCAAATAGTGCCCAGGCAATAATTTTTTTACGTTCTTGAAAATCGTGCGGGGCGCTGGAATGTAATTCAACTGAAGATATGTGTGCAGCGAAGTGTAATCCAATTCCTTTTCAATGCCGTAAGCTAAAATGGATTTCATCTCAGAGGCAAAAATAAATTTATCCTCATCGAACAGATAGAGCAGCGGTTTTACGCCATAACGATCGCGTGCAAGAAAAAAAGTTTGCTCTTGTCGGTCGTAAATGCAGAACGCAAAAAAACCATTGAGTTTGTTCAAACAATTTTCTTTGTCGAGGATAAAAAGTTTGAGCAGCACCTCGGTATCTGAATGTGAAAAGAAAGAAGTTACTCCCCTGCCCTCCAGCTCCTTCTTCAGTTCTTGAAAATTGAAAATCTCTCCATTGAAGACAATGCAATAGCGGTTGGTTTCATCCCACATGGGTTGATGAGCAACCGAACTTGTATCGATGATTGATAATCTCCGATGGCCAAGGCCTACAAAATTGTCGTGATAAATGTCTTGATGGTCAGGGCCGCGTTGGTATAGAGCTTTCGTTGCCGAAGCAATGTTGACCAGATTAAACTTACCAACAAGATTAAATGCGAAAATTCCGGTGATGCCGCACATCTGAGAAAATTAGATCAGAGCTCTTTGATCATCACATTCTTAAACCACACCTCATGTCCATGATCTTGCAAATCAATGTGGCCTTTGGTAGCCATGCCGTAGCCTTTGGCCTCTTTCCATTTGCTGGCCTCTTTTCTTTTTTGCCAATCGGGTGAGCCAAGCTCATACTCTACAATTTTTTGGCCATTGAGCCAATGCTCTACGTGTTTTTTATTCACCACAATTTTGGTTGAGTTCCATTCGCCCACAGGCTTCAATGATTTTGGCGCAGGTGCGTGCATATCGTAATTGGCTCCGGTAAGGTTAACATCTTTTTGATGAGGCTTGTATCCATCGTCATCAATAAGCTGATACTCGGGGCCAGAATAATACGGTTGTTCAAACTCCTCAGTAGCGAGATAAATAATACCACTGTTGCCTTCCGGAGAAATTTTCCAGTCGCAAGTGAATTCAAAATTTTCAAATTCATCAACGGTCATAATATCGCCACGCTCATCGCCATCGCCTTTCACTTTCTCGTTGAGAGGTTTGCAGTGCAGCAATCCATCTTTTACTTCCCACGTATTATTTTTTCGTCCTTTAAAATTCTGCCACCCGTTCAACGATTTTCCATCGAACAATAATTTCCAGCCTTCGGTTTTCTGGGCTTCTGTAAGTTCGGCTGAGGTATTGACTGCATCTGTTGCAACGCTAGTGTTCTCCTGATTTTCTTTTTTAGGAGCGCAAGCAGCAACCAAGAGAAGGAGGGCAATCATTTTTTTCATGGCAAGAATGGTTTAGGTAAAGTTGGTAAAATCATCGGCAGGTTCAAAACGATCACGCAAATGAAAGGGAGTATGCGCATACGCTTCAATGGTTTTTACACAGCCGGGAAGATTTTTTTCAATGTGTTGCTGCCATAGGCGAATTACGGTCCAGCCGAGTTCTTCCAATTCTTGATTCACCTCATCATCGCGTTGCATGTTGCGCTCAATTTTCGCGATCCAAAAGGCGCTGTTGGTTTTGAGTTTTTTCTTTTTCTCTTGCCAATCGTGGCCATGCCAAAATTCACCGTCCACGAAAATCGCTATTCTGTATTTGGCAATCAGGATATCCGGTTTGCCCGGAATGGATTTTGGGTGCACCCGATACCGATAGCCTTTTGCCCACAACGCCTTTCGCAACAGAATCTCCGGCTGGGTATTCACCGACTTGATCTTGCTCATCATCTTTGAGCGCTGCTTGCTTGTATAAAACCCAGCCGCCTCCTCGAAGCGAGGCACT
>DPLR01000187.1 GCA_003541895.1 Cytophagales bacterium
GGTGTAACCGATAATCAAGCTGTTGCTGATGTTATTTCCACACCTACTTTTTAATTCGGCAACGGTGCTTGAGTTGTTATTGTGTTGAATAAAATCATAACTGCCAAATTGAAACTCGGTGGTTGATCTTTCAAGATTGCTAGCGGAAGAAACGATGGTGTTGTTGCGAAGGGTAAGCGAATGATTTTTATTGATCACCCAATCGAAACGGTTGAAAAATTTTATGCTCTTGGAATAGATGCTATAGTTGCCAAATGATCCTGGGTTAAAACCACCCGAAGGATTAAATTGACTCACAGGCATCGATTCAAGTTTACTTGCGATTGCATCGGCTACAGACATGTTCGAATAAGCAACCAAAGATGCAGGAACATTCCCATTGTCGACTTGAGACAAAGTTTGATTCATAAAATAGTTTGGAGAGTTTGCCAAGAAAACGGATGGAACAGAATTCTTAGTTACTTCTTCGTTGGTAAACCAGAATAATTTGTTTTTGATCAAAGGCAACCCAATCCTAAATCCTGTTTGATAATCGTAATAGGAACTGGCCAAACTTCCATCGCCCACTTTTTCAGCGCCTTTATATTTTCCCGTTAGGGATGTATTTCTTGCAAAGGTATAAGCCGATCCTTCTACGGTATTTGATCCACTGCGCGAAACAGCATTCACACTTCCTCCTGTAAAATTTCCAAGAGAAACATCATAAGGAGCGATTTGAACTTGAACTTGTTGTATGGCGTCTAAGCTGAAAGAATTTGTGCGCGTGCTGCTTCCTGGTTGATTGGCCGTGCTTGTTTGGCCGCCAAGCTGTGGACTGAATCCAATAGCATCGTTGTTGATTGCTCCGTCTAATGTAATGTTGTTGTAACGGAAGTTTGTTCCGGCAAAAGAGTTGTTGCTGCTTTGGGGAGTTAAGCGCGTAAAATCAGAAAAGCTTCGGGTTAAAGTAGGGAGAGCACCAATTTGTTCGCGGCTTACATTTGTTCCTGTGCCGGTTTTTTCAGTGACTTCTTCTCTAATGCCAACGATTTTTGCTTCTGCTAAAATCTGAGTTTCTTCTACTAAGGTTACATCTTGTTTTAATGTTTCGCCCAGTTTCAAATAGAGGTCGTTAAACTGTTGGGTTTTGTATCCCACAAAAGTGACAATGATTTGATACGGCCCTCCGGGATTCAGGTTCGCGATAAAAAAACGACCTTCTTCATTGGTAGTCACGCCAAACGAAGTGTTGGTAGGTTGATAAATGATTTGGACCGTGGCACCAGGCAATCCGCTTTTTGAATCAGATATTTTTCCGATGACAGCACTTGAGGTTTGTTGCCCAGATGCAATGAATCCGGATAGAATTAAGGCAAAGGAAATGCTAAATGATTTGTAAATGTTAATTTTCATATATAATCTATAGAATTAGTAGAGTAATGCAAACGTATAACCTTGATCTTAATTATCCAAATCTTCAGAAGCAAATACTTGGAGGGCATTAAATTGAAATGCTCAATAACTATGCTACAACGGTTGCGGTGAACTGCTTTAATGAAATCTTTTTTAATCAGATTTCTTTCGAATGAAGAATAGAATTTAATTTGCTTAAAAAAAATGAAGATTGTCTCTGTTATTTTCTTACTGCTGCCTTTCGTGTTAAAGGCACAAGTGCCAACACCTGATCGTGTGGTAATAGTCATCTTCGAAAACAAATCCTATTTTAATATTATTGAGGATCCCAATTTTGTTCCACCCTACATCAACAAACTTGCTCGCGATCCTCAGTACGGTGCATTATTTACGCAATCGTATGGGCTCACTCATCCAAGTCAACCCAATTACTTCCATCTTTTCTCAGGATCAAATCAAGGTGTTACCGAAAATAACAGACCGCGAAAACTTCCTTTTTCAACACCTAACCTCGGAGCAAGTTTATTGAAAGCTGGGAAAACTTTTATTGGCTATGCGGAAGATTTACCATCGGTCGGCTTTAATGGCGATAGCACAATGTCGTCAGGTTCAAAACCAGAAATAATGTACGCACGCAAACATAATCCGTGGGTTAACTGGCAAGGCGCAAAGATGAATGGAATTCCCGATTCGCTGAACCAGCCCTTTGCCCATTTTCCCATCGACTTTACTAGGTTGCCAACCGTGAGTATTGTAATACCCAACATGAACCATGACATGCACAACAAGGGAAGAACGGTGGCCGATAATTGGTTAAAGGAAAATCTTTCTGATTTTGTGGAGTGGGCAAAAAACAATAATAGTTTGTTGATCATCACATTTGATGAAGACGACAACTCACCAAATAACAATAACAGAATACCAACCATTTTTTATGGCCCTATGGTAAAGTCCGGTGCATATGCCGAAATGCCTAATGGCATTAATCATCACAATGTACTCCGCACCATCGAAGAGATGTATGGGTTACCTCATGCAGGAAACGCAGCGAACGTTTCTCCAATAACAGATTGCTGGGTTATTAAGTAATAAGCGGATTATTATTTCTTCAATGAAGGATCTACGCGCACAAGTTTTGTCACCTTAGCGGAAAAGCCTTCCATGTTTTCGGCTTGAATTTCGATTTCATATTCGCCAGCCGGGAGATTAAAATCACGACTTATCTTATAAATATTTTTAGAACCTTCTTCTATGCTTTGCTTGAACTCTCTGATCAACGTATTGGTCTTTTTATTCTTCAAGAAGATCTTAACTGAATTGAGACCGTAAATTGATTTGACATCAGCAGCCATGTAGTACTTACCATCGGAAAGATACGAGATCGTATCTCTGGGGATAGACCAATTAATCGTTGGTATCGAAACAGAATTGTCTTTTCTTGGATCGCTAAAATCGATCCTGATCTCGTTATATTTTGCTGAGATATTTTGGGCCACCGAATTGAACCCGCTAACAATAAAAAAAATAAAAATGACCTGCTTCATAATTAATTCGGAGTTGAAGGTGGATTGGGTAGGTCAGTTGTTGTAGGGGACGACCCGCCACCTTTGCTACCACCGCCAAGCAGAGCAGCACCCGCCCCTAATACTACAATTGCTCCGGCCTTTAATACCAATGGAGTTCGTGGTTTAATTTCAAAAGTGGTTGAGTAAAGGTACTCATTGGGGTCTTTTGCATTGATAAACTTCAGTGTATAATTTTCTCCTTTCTTTAGATTCTTGGGCACCGTCCAATAGAATTTACCACTGTTGGGTAAATTGATAATGCCCCATACCAATTCATTTGCTTTGTAAAGTTCAATGTTGATCTGTCCTGACATGTTTCCCGAGGCCCACGTAATTGGGTATTCTTTACCGCGCTTGTATGATTTTCTTATGCTGGCATTCTTTAAATAAATAAACGGAGCAGCAACGCTTCCTCTGATCTCAAGTTTAATCGAACCCTTATAATTTCCAAGTTCATTGGTGATGTCCCAAGTAATTTTCTTTTCATTTCCTGGGGCAACTTCAAGGCCCACGTCACCCGAAACGTGAACGAGCGGAGATTTGAATTTATCTTTCGATGAATACAAATTGATAAAATATTTATGTGATAGATTGGGGTCGTTCAAATTATACCACACAATAATTTTGTTTCCGCGAATGTCGATACGATCGATCTCCACGCTCTGAGCGAAGATAATTTTCGCAGCGAAACAGAGAATGATGGTTAGGAGGGCTCTCATCTTATTGGATAATAATTTTACCTGTTGAACTAACATTTCTTTTTCCATCGGATACGGATACACGATAGAAATACATGCCTGGAATTAAACTTTCAGCCATTTGCCATTGCAATTGATGAATACCGCTCAATAGATTTTTTGAATAGACATCAATCAGTTCGCCTGACGAGTTAAAAACTTGAAGATTCACGGAGTAATTGCTATTTGAATCAGGGAGCCCTAAAATAAAATTTGATTTCTTTTCTGTGCTTGGATTAGGGAATGGTTGAGACAGCTTTACGTCATCCGTGGTAATCGATAAGTCTTTACCGAAAAATATTTTGAAAGACTGCCCCTCACTTAGTTTAAAAGAATAGTTCTGTTGAGCACGCATGTCAACAACTTGCATAGTTACTTCATCAAGCAAGAACAATTGCTCATTTCCTTGGCCGAGGTCAGCATTCCAATTCAACTCAGTGGTTTTGCCGACTTCTCCACTGACTAAAAATTTCCAATTATAATTTGACTGCGTGGGCACTACACTTCGCGCTAAATCATTTAATGAATTTTCTTTCTGCTCAAACAATAGTTCCGGCATTCCTTTAAAGCTTGGCGGATTGCTATCGTCAAAACGATCTAATCCGAAATGTGCTTTAGGATCCATTCCTATCCCTCCAATTTTATTTGTGTTTCCTTCTTGCAAAACGGAAAGATCAACTTGCCAACTTGTTTGTGAGATATCTGATCCTGAATCATCATTTATCGTTCTTCCACCCTTTGCTGTCTGGCCTAGAAATGGAATGTAAATAGTAATCGGAGTGGATGAAGTATTCTTTACAAAACCTCCCGAAAATGCGGGCAATGTTTCTATTGATTTTAGTTTAGACCAGCCACTGTTGTAAACATAAAGTGAAAGTGTATCCGTGCCTGCTGGTTGCCCGATGAAATTTTGAACATCGCTCCATTTGATTGCTGTGGGGTATGGATTGCCAATTTGATTCCATCCCGGCAAAAGTTTTATGGAATCTAAATGACTGCGATCGAACGTGGGTAAGGTGGCATTTGTTGTCGATGCAGATGTGGCACTGCTAGTTAACAACCAATACCCTTTCGATAGATCAATTTTAGTGAACTCGCCTTTGGCATATTCATCGTATGCCTTTTTAGTGGGGTTGTACCACAACATCCTAAACTTAGAAATGTCGGTTGAGGCGACTGTTGGAAATACAGCATCAACAGAATTGCTTGGAGATAAACTATATGGGAATGAAAATATTTTGTAATCGTTAACGCCATTTCCATTGCTTGCAGGAATTTGATACGTTAATGTTGGCTGCACTTTCTTAATAAAGAAAGATGTTGCAGGTTTGGTTGTGGCATTGCCATTTTCATCGGTGGCAATAAAATAATATTCCATGCCGAGTGCATCGTACCACGAAGTCTGGGTTTGAATGGAGTAGGTGTCACCAGAACCTGCCGTTGCGGCACTTGACGTAAAAGTAGATTCCGCAATTCCACGATGGAACAGTTGAACGGATGCAACAGAAAAATTATCAGTAGCATTTAAGCCCAAGGTCTGTGTAGTTCCTTCATTTACAGATGTTGGATTAGCACTTGGAAAAGTGATAACGGGGGCTACCACATCTAATGTAACATTAGCTTGCGCTGGCTGAGAGGTTAAGTAACTGATAAATGAATTACTACCATTGTAGGAGTAGATCGAATAAAAATAGTGTGTGCTAGTTGGCAGACTTGTTTCGTTAAAACTTGTTCCATTTCCAACGTACGCTATTGTTGCGTTTCCAAGCGCAGCTCCAATGGAATAGGTTGTACCTGACGATGGCGTGGTAGTTGGACTTGAACCTGCAGCACGAAGTGCGATGTAGCCAGCAGGAGCTGGGTTTGCAGCTTGAAAAGAAACGGTTACTGACGTTCCGGTTTGTTGTGAAAAAGTGATGGCACTTGGTTGTGCCGTTGGTGCAACGCTCACGGTACTTGTGTTCGATGGATTGTTCGTACTTGTTGTAGTCAGATAATTTTCTGTGCCGCCAGTTCCGCTATATTCAAACACTCGGAAATAATAATTCGTGGCTGCCGCCAGATTGGTGACCGTAATATTATTTGATGACCCATTATAAACTACATAGCCATTGCCCAATGTATTTCCACTTCCAAAATTTGCATTGGCACTGTAGGTAATTCCATTCACAGGTAAACCTATTAAGGCGCTTGCACTAACAACAACAATCCGTGAAGACCCATTTCCTGAAGTGAAGTTCGCAGTAATTGAATTGGATGAGATGTTGCTAAAAGTCAAAGCTGAAGCTTGTAGGGTCACCACATTCAAAGTAGTTGTTGAAATCGTATTTGAATAGATCGAATTCCCAGAGGAATTATTAGCTCTTACCCGATAATAATATGTGGTGCCTGTTGTGAGTGATGCTGCATTGTAAGAAAAAGCATTGCCAACATTGATGTTACTATAGACAAGATTTGCAAATGCATTATCGGTGGCTACATCAATAGTATAGAAGGTTGCACCGATAACCGATGACCAGTTGGCTACAAATGAATTTAAATTCACGGCAGTGGCAGCTAAAGCAACCGGTGCAGATGGAATTGTCAATACATTAATTGTTGCTGAATTAAATGAAGTACCACCTGAATTTGTGGCGCGTACTCGGTAGTAATAAGTTGTGCCGCTGCTCAGACCTGAAATAACAGACGAAGTTCCATTCACTAAAAAATTATTATAACTGCTGAGAATGGAATTAAATGAATTATCCGTAGCCACATCCAAAAGATAACTTGCGGCACCAGCTGATGTTGCCCAGTTGGCGGTGAAAGAATTTGTGGTGATTGCAGTAGCAGATGAAGCAATTGGATCAGCCGGAATGGTAATTAAAGAAATTGTATTTGAATAAGTTGAGTTGCCGCCTGAATTCACTGAACGCACACGGTAATAATAAGTGACCCCAGAACTCAAACCGGTAACTCCTGTTGAAGTTGTAGCAACCGCTAAATTGGAATAACCTGATAGGATTGAAGTGAACGCAGCATCCGTTGCAACATCGATCGAATAACTTGTTGCGCCTGTAACTGGATTCCAGTTAGCAGTGAACCCTGTTTGAGTGATCGAAGTAGCTTGCGTAGCTGTTGGCACAGCTGGTGGCGTGAGTAATGAAATTACAGCTGAGTTACCCGATGTTCCTCCCGCACCAACAGCCCGTACACGATAGTAATACGTTGTTGCAGGTGATAGCACAGATGTTACTACATAGGTTGTGACATTACCAACGGAAAGATTATTGTATCCACTGAGCA
>DPLR01000334.1 GCA_003541895.1 Cytophagales bacterium
CGGTCACGCCGTCAACATCGTAGTCACCGTAAACTAAAATTCTTTCACTGTTATCAATTGCGGATTTGATTCTGTTAACAGCTGCTTCCATATCCTGCATAAGGAATGGATCATGTAGTTGATCAAGTGAAGGTCTAAAGAATTTTTTAGCCGTTTCGAAATCATTGATGCCCCTCTGAAGTAAAATAGCTGTTAAATAGGAATTGATGTTGAGCTGCTTACCAAGCTCATTGATTTCATTTATAGGCGGGAGAGTTTGATAAAGCCAGCGCTTTTCCATTTTTAGTTGCGGCTTAAGTTAACTATTCCTGATTTACCTTGAGGTGCTGTTCGTCCATCTTTTCCTCGTATTCCATTTTTCCCATCACCCGCAGGGCCAAGTCCTGGTCGCCCACCGAATCCCCCTTCGCCACCAATTCCTCCGAAGCCTCCAAAATTTTTGATTATTAACTTATTGCCCATAATCAAATGTAAGTCATCGCAGTTTCTGCAATGAATGCCAACAGAGCCACCATTGCCCCCTGCTCCACCATTTGCTCCGCTACCTCCGCTGCCTCCGTTTCCGGCTCGGCAAACTCTTGTGCCTGAACCGCCATCACCACCACGTCCTCCTTTGCCTCCATCGCCACCGTCTCCTCCGTTCAAATTGATAACAAGCGCTCCCACAATTTCAAGGTCATCCATATATAAAGTTAGGTTTACCCCATCGTGGCCGTTAGTTCCTTTAGTTGCATTTGACCCATCTTGTCCAACTCTGCAAGGAGCAGATTGAGTTGTGCCCCGCACGCCACTTTTTCCATCTTCTCCATTTTTTCCTAAACCAATAATTGAGCAAGCATTTTGAATCAGTATCTTTTTTGCATGGATGAAGTTATCTTTTTTTGAGTTGTTGAGAATAATTAAAGATGAATCCATCATGATCAAAGTATCTATAACAATAATGTCTGAGCCTCTGAAATCATACGATTCGTTTGCCGGTACGATTAATTTACTTTGACGTATCTGCCCAGACACTATAAATGGACTTAGCGCTAAGACCCAAAGAAGAAAATATTTCGAAACCATTCTTTTGATCAAGGAAACCCCAAAAATGAAAAAAGCCCCTGAAATAATGGGGCTTTTTCCAATTATAAGGATTAATTATTTGCTGTTGGCTTTTTCGGCTTTATCAGATACGACTCCTTCGAGCACGTCTTTTATCTCTACACGCTGGCCATCTTTAAATGGAACAATCCACGCATCCTTCACTCCCATTTCTCGCATGTACTTTTTGAATTTATCAGCTTCCCAATAATCACGAAATACACCAATGGTAAACCGTTGTTCGCCTTTATCAGTAGCTTCTCCACCAAAGTTTGGATTGTTGTCAAAATATTTTGCGAGGTCTTTGTTTTTGAAAGCGCCAATCTGGACTTTAAATACAACACCTTTTGAAAAATCCATCGGGTTAATTGCGGGTGCTGGAGGATTTTCTTTTAGCTGCGCAAGTTCAGCTTTTGTTGAGGTTAGGTCCCCTCTCATTTTAGAGAGCTGATCTTCAAGGTCGGCAATCTTAGCGTTCTTGTCACTTACTTGACCATTCAGTGTACTTATCTGACTTTTCAAAGATGAATTGTCATTTTCTGTGGCTTGCTTTGCTTCAATTAGTGATTTCAGTTCTGAAGGGTTTTTTGAATATTCTTTGGCTTTCTTTTTCCATTCTTTTTTTTCAGCCTTCGAAAGCTGAGCGAAAACTTGAATGCCGGAAAAAATCAAAGCCAGGCAGAGGAAAGTAACTCTAGTTTTCATCATGTTGTGGTTAGTTTAATAAGTAAAAGTAGAAAATTATTTTCTAACATTTTTAAACCGATTTGTTTGATCTACCAACAGCCAAGATTTTTTTTCAAATCGCGTTGAGGAATTCCACCCATGTCAAAACCACTTTTCGATTCATCTTTATCAACGCTTGGCACATCTGCAACTTTAACTTTATCGACCTTTTTAATTTTCGGCTTTGTGGTTTTATTGGCTTTTGAATTCATGACTGACAATAAGGTGACTTAAATCTTTGTTTTGAATGACGCCTAACCATATCTTGCGCCTGTTTAAAATTAATCTAAATAAGGAAAGAATCCTACATAATGAAATCAGTGGCAGACATGCATGCGGGCGAAACGGCAATCATTTCTGGTTTTACCGATGAGATGCTCTCCACTAAACTTTTAGAAATGGGTTTTTTGCCAGGCACGGCTGTTCGATTTAACTATACAGCCCCATTAGGCGACCCTGTTTGCGTAACAGTCTCGGGCTACGATTTGGCTCTTCGGCTCGAAGAGGCTTCAACTATTTCAATTTTGAATTAATGGCACAAGAAGTTAGTTCTAAAATTGCCTTGGCGGGAAAACCAAATTCAGGGAAATCGTCTTTATTTAACCAGCTTACTGGGCTCAATCAAAAAATTGGAAATTTTCCAGGTGTTACTGTCGATAAGAAAACAGGATTCTGCCAGTTGAACGAAAAGACATTTGTCGAAATAATTGACCTGCCTGGAACGTACAGTTTATATCCGCGAACCCTTGATGAAAAAGTTGTAGCGGAGGTTTTCACACATCAAAAAGGAAGCTACTATCCAGATAAGGTTGTGCTTGTGGCAGATGCCACCAATCTGAAAAACTGTTTATTGTTGTTGACTCAACTCATTGATTTACGGTTGCCAACAGTGCTGGCGTTAAACATGGTTGATTTGGCCGCGGCCTCAGGGCAAAGCATTGATATTAAAAATTTGGAGAAAAAACTGGATATGCCAGTAGTAATGATCAATGCTCGCAATGGTACTGGTATAGATGATTTAAAATCGATACTCGCCAATCCATTAAAACCAAGTAGCAAAGTTTTATACAAAGTAGACGAAGAGACAAAACCGCTGATCGAAAAAATCAAACAGCGATATAAACTTCAGTCAGACTATGAAGCATATCAATTTGTTCAACAATCAGATAATCTCATTTTTCTCTCGCCAGATGAAAAGGCCTTCATAAAATCTGCTGCAAAGGAAAGCAATTTTTTTCCTCACAAATATCAGGGAGCTGAAACTGTGAGGCGCTACGGATTTATTCAAGATTTGTTGAACGAAGTGCTGATTCGTTCTTCAAATGAAGGGTGGAGGCAAACATCAAAAACCATAGATCGAGTTTTGACCCATCGCGTTGGCGGGTATATTATTTTTTTCCTGATTTTGTTTTTAATCTTTCAATCCATTTTTGCGTGGGCTCAAATCCCGATGGATTTTATTGATTCATCATTCGCGCAGTTGAGTATTTGGCTTGATCACCTGCTACCCTCAGGACCATTTTTTGAATTGATATCACACGGAATAATTCCTGGTATTGGTGGCATTATTATTTTCATTCCGCAAATCGCCATTTTATTCGCATTCATTTCTATTCTTGAAGAGACTGGCTACATGTCGCGTGTAGTGTTTTTGATGGACAAAGTGATGCGAAAATTTGGACTCAATGGTAAAAGCGTTGTACCGCTAATGTCGGGGTGGGCATGCGCCATACCTGCAATTATGGCAACGCGCACCATCGACAACTGGAAAGACCGGCTCATCACTATTTTCGTGACGCCATTAATGAGCTGCTCGGCTCGGCTACCTGTTTATACTATTCTGGTAGCGCTGTTTATTCCTGCCAC
>DPLR01000466.1 GCA_003541895.1 Cytophagales bacterium
AGACAGGAACAAGTCTCTTTTGAAACAAAAGAGGAACTTCTGAGATTGGCGCACAGTATCTTGCTTAAGTTCACACCTCCCAAAGATTACAAAAAGATAGAAAACATAAATTCAACCCAAATAGCAATTGAAAAGGTAATGAATTCAAGATCAAAATCTGAAGGCGAATGTGAAATGTGCTCCAAACCCTTCAAAGGACAGGTTTATGTTGAGTTTTTTGATGAAAAACCGCACAATTTCGATTGTAAGGAATGCGCATTGACATTTCGAAAACTCAAAAGTGTCTACGGTAACGAATTTCAGTAACATCCAGCGGTTTTTCAATTATTGTTCTCACTTGATCTGGTGTTAATTCAGGATAATATGGCAAGATTGGTTCTGCGCTAAAACGCGGTGCTCTCTAACTACCTAAAGATTAAGCTATCGGCCAATTAGAGTAACTGTTATTGGCTAGCAACGCCGACATCTCAATTGTTAGTGGGTCGAAAAACTTCTCCTTTAGCCTGCATCGTTCCATCAGATGGAACCCGTATTCTCTTCGCCACAAATTATCATACGTTTTGAGTTGATTTGCACCGATTACTTGGGCAGCAAGTTTGCCAGACCATAATGCATAGAGGATACCTTCTCCACTTATTGGGTCAACATGCCCGGCTGCATCACCAACTAAAATCCAATCATCGCCTACACAATGCTTTTTGAAGAACTCTGGGTCCGTAGCAGAAGGAAGCAATGCGGCAAAGTGCGAAAGTATCTTTATTTGGGGACAATAAGATAGGATGAAATTGTCTAGGATCCTTTTGAGTTCGCTACCGAATTTCAAATTACTGAAGATTCCGATACTAGAGTGATTGCCTCGTGGAAAAATCCATATATATCCTGGAATCTCGACCATGAATTTCATGGTTGTGGGCTCATCTTCTACCCCAGTTACCAAGTATCCGTAGGTTAAACCGAGATTTTCTTTTCTAATAGAGCCAACTGTTTTTTGTCTAACTATACTGTTTACTCCGTCGGCCCCAACAAGGACTCTTGCTGTTAGTGATCTTTTGGTTGTTTCTATTTGCCAGGTGTCTTGTTTTCTGTTTATCGATATAACTTTCTCTTCTATGAGTTTTGCACCACTTTCTATGGCCATCTTTTGAATCTGATGGTCTAAGAATTGTCTCGATATGTTAAATCCTGGATTTGGAATCTTCATACGATATTTTTTTTCTGTGCAGGTAATCATTTGGTAGATCTCTGAGTTGCTGCCTTTTGATCGAAACTGTTCCAGAAACGGAAACTTTGCTAAAGTTGCAGGTGAAACGCCTCCACCGCATGGTTTCTCTATAGAGTAAGAGCGATTAAAAATAGTGGCATGGACACATCTCCTTGCTAGCTCTAGTGCACAATAGGCTCCTGCAGGTCCACCTCCTACAACTGCGATTTCTGTTGGTCCCAATGCTAACCATTCCTATGAGTAACGAAGGTGTTCTAATAATTAGTCCTTTAGCAGATTCAAATGCGTATGATCGCAACTCAAAGCCTTTTCAATTAGGGCGATTTGTTTTTGGTTCATCCTGTCCTTTTCTTGGTTTATTTTTTCAACAATTGCACTGATTCGTACTCCTTCCTTGGTATCATTTGGACCTGGTTCCCCGTTTGGAGCATAGGCGGTACGGGTGGGTGCCCCCCAATGATGAAGAGCTATTAGGTCCCAATTGTCGTTAAAAACTGGGGCTCCGGAGGAGCCAACATCGGTGTCTGCATAATAATGCAGAACGTCAGGACCAACAGCAACTATTTGATTTTGAAGCTTAGTAATCTGTTTATAACCTCCTCTGGGATGGTGAATTATATTAGCCCCCTCAGGTTTTGTAGGCATATCTTTATTGGAAATACGGCTGTAGCCAAAATCTACTAAGTCGCCTTCACCACATATTCGAGTACCTATGGCAACAATTGAGAAATCGAGATAATAATCTGGGCTTGAAACAAATAGGGTTTCAGGAGAAAGCGCAAAGGCTGTAATGGATTTCGGAATTTTCATATCATTCAATTCATAATTAAATTCGACAAAAAAATCCTTAGCGCCGATAGGATCAAAAATTATGTGCTTATTTGTCATGAACAATCTGTCAGAAATCATAAAACCTGTGCCTTGCCAACTGTAGGTGTCATGAACGACTCGTCCAACCGAAGACGCTGCTGCCTGAACAAGGTCCAAGTATGAAATGTCTGAAAGCTTGTTTGTGTTTTTTTTGTTAATTCTCATCTGTCGATTTTTTTTGTCAGATAAAGACATATTTGACCTCATTTAAACCTAAAAATAGTATGGCTAATTTGCATATTTAACTTTCTTTGTCACATCAATTTAGTTAGTAGCTATTTTGGATTTATTCCTCAAATAAAAATAGCTCCCGTAATCGAGGAGCAATACTTGAAAAATGTAATTAAGAATAATGATATATATCTTGCAAATTAATGGAGGAAAAAAATGTCCAGTGTCAATGAATCAACCAATGAAGATCTATCTTTGAAGATGAGAGAGAGAAGTTATCGAATTCTCGAAAGATTTCAACGGACATCGATTTCAGGTGTGAATCATCCGAAATTATTGTCAATATTGGCAGATGTCAATGCTTATTGGAAAGACATACTGAGACCAAGTTTGGCATCATTTTCCAGCGAAGCAGTTGGTGGCAAATCAAATGCTGCCGACGAGGCATGTTTAATGATTACTCTTATGGGGGCTGGTCTTGGAATACATGATGATATAATTGACCGATCTTTAAGCAAGCATTCTAGAATGACAATTCTTGGGCTTCATGGGGTTGATAATGCTTTGCTTATTGGAGAACTCTTCATAGTAAAATCCCTAACTATAATCAGAGAAATGATCAAAAAGAACTACAACACTGAAACGATTGAAAAAATTATTGAAGAATTTGAGCGTTTCTTCTTAGAGGTTTGGGAAGGTGAGTTTATGGAAACTTTGTGCAGACGAAATTTGGAAACTGACTTGGATGAATATCTTAAAGTATTATGGATGTCGACTGCCGATACTGAGGTCTGCACTCGATTCGGAGCCATTTTAGGCGGCGGATCAAAAAGTGAAGTTGAGGCTTTGGCAGAAGTTGGAAGACGACTTGGGTATATGTATAGATTGGCGGATGATATCAAAGACACTCTTAATTTGGAAGGCACTCTACATTTCCGGTTGGCCAACGAAAGCATACCTCTTCCAAT
>DPLR01000370.1 GCA_003541895.1 Cytophagales bacterium
TTTGAAACTGTTTAATTGGCCCGCCAAAAGTGGCGATGTCAGCAATACCACGAACCTGAAGCAAGAACGGCCTGATCACCCAATCTTGCATGTCGCGCACTTGCGTTGGGCTATAGGTTGGAGGCGCATCTACCACATATCGTAGGATTTCTCCAACGGCTGTTGTCAGCGGGGCAAGTTCAGGTTTGACGCCATCGGGCAACTCGGCACTCTGCAGCCGTTCAAGAACTTGTTGACGAGCAAAATAATCGTTGGTACCATCTTCAAATGTTAATTGTACCACAGACAAACCAAAAATGGTTCGACTTCTTCTATCTAAAACTTTTGGAACGTTATTTAGCGCGCGTTCAATCGGAATGGTTACCTGCAATTCTACTTCTTCTGCAGCCCGCCCATTGTATTTGGCAATCACGATTACATTGGTGTCGGCAATGTCAGGATAAGCTTCAATTTTTAATTGACGGAAACACCAAAAGCCAATGCCCGATATGATTATCGCGAAGGTAATCACCATCCAACGGTTGGTGAGCGAAAAAATGAGAAGTCCGCGGATCATGTTATCTTATTTCCAAATCTCAACCTGACTCACCACAATAAATCCTGTTTTTACTTTTTTTCTCAAAGCCGTAAGGGCATCGGTTACTTTCTTATCCTCATCTACAAAGGTGATCACCATGGGCGGCTCATCGAATGAGAAGAGTTGCCCTGGCCGTTTGATTTGTTGGTTCTCGCCAAAGCCCGCTTCACCTCGAAAAATGGTTGCCCCTAAAATTTTACGGTCAACCAAAAACTCAATGAGGTAATCGGCCATCGGTTTGTCATTGTAATATTTGTCTTTGTCGAAGAATATACTGGCCTGTTTCATACAAGAATTATTTTTCTAAGATGATTTAATATCCGAATGAAAGTCCCTTCAATTGCATGGCCCCTTTTACCACTACTTTTTCATCAATAGTTACGCCTTCAAAAATGATGATATTGCCATCGGCTTGCTGGCCGGTGCTAACTAGCCTCCGTTCAAATTCAAGGTCACTCTTTTTGATAAACACATAATCTTTTCCGAGCACAGTAGTTACGGATTCTTTAGGCACGCCAAGAAACTTTCCTTGATCTAACCCGAACTTCGCGGTACCAAACATGCCAGCTTTAAGCTTGCCATTGGGGTTTGTTACGACAATCCTCACTTTCACCATGCGAGTAGTGAAGTCAACCACATCGCCAATGTTTTCAATTTTCCCTGTGAAATTTTCGTTGGGAAAAGAATTGAATGTAAGCTGGCAAATGTTTCCTACATTCACTTTGCTCAATTGATTTTCGGGCAGATCGCATAGCGACCAAACGGTTCGAGCTTGTGCGTTGCGGAGACCATCCGGATCAAAGCCGCCCAATTTCAATTTAGCTTCATGCTCAAGGTTTGCTGCTTTTTCATTGATCAAATTGGTTTCTTCCAACGCCAGTGCCGTCTGCGCTTCTAATACTTCTCGCCCCGAGGCTGCTCCATGCTGTTGCAAATCCTTGGCTCGATCTAATTCGATTTTGCGTTGCTTAATCGTTACGTTTTGTATTTGATTAATATTGGCAAGATGTTGCAACAGCTGCGTGTAACTCGAGGTCAGTTCGGGGTTGTCGAAAAGTACTAAATTTTGATTCGCATTTTCTTGACTTGGTATTACGGTAGCAGAAACTCTGGCGGGGGCAATAAGGTTGGCGTAAAGCTCTGAAGATGCAACGGGTACAACTTCAAAAAAATCAGCGGTCTTCTTGTCTGAAAATTGAATGAACTGCCCGTTGTCTGTCACTTTCGGTTTGATCACTTGCACATGCGCACTTTGATTTTCCTTTTTGCCGCAGGCAACCAAGAACACAAGACACAAGAACACAATTTGCTTCTGCATGATTTACATTTGGTTAATTAGTCCTGTAACAAACAACAACCGGATATAACTTTGATGGTAATTCAATAACTCGTTTAAATAAAGTTGACGCGTATCGAACCAGCTGCGTTGGGCATCTAAGAAATCGATAATGGTTGTGCCACCTCTTAAGTATGAATATTTTACATTATCGAGAACGATTTGCGATTGATTTAATATGTTCTCGTACTTTTTTATATTCTCTTTTTCTGTTTGATACGAGAGAAAAGCTGATTGAATTTCGGTATGAAGTTGCAATTGGGTTGCTTGAAGATTTAGTTGTGCTTGCTGTTGAAGGAATTTTGACTTTTCGCGTTCACCTTGATTGCGGTCGGTGATGGGCAATCGCACGGTTCCAAAGAATCCAAGATAAGGAATGT
Source organism: Cytophagales bacterium (assembly GCA_003541895.1). Taxonomy (GTDB): domain Bacteria; phylum Bacteroidota; class Bacteroidia; order Cytophagales; family Cyclobacteriaceae; genus ELB16-189. Next base: position 2,294 of record DPLR01000370.1, read on the forward strand.
TGTTTTGCGGGTTCCAGATCATACCAAGCTCAGGCGTTGGCTTTATTAATGCTCTTTGTAATTTGATATTGCTTTCGGCAACTTGAATATTACTTTTAGCAACCTGAATATCGTTGCGGTTAGAGGCGGCCAAGGTATAAAGGCTGTCTAAGTCGTTGCCGATTGAGATGATTTCAATACCTGCTTTGATGTCTACATCAATACTGTCGGTTGTGCCTAGAAAAAATTTCAAATGCTGAATTTCGCTTCGGAAATCTTTTTTTGCGTTGATGAGTTGAAGGTTGTATTGCTCCAGTAAAAGTTGTGTTCGCATCAAATCGGTTTGCGTTATCACTTGATTCTTCAAGCGGGCCCGATTGATTTTTACAAGACTGTCTAAGTTGAGGTATGCTTGTTGCAACAAGTCCAGTCTTGATTCAATGATCCAAATAACAAGCCATTGGTTGGCGACATCAAAAGAAAATTTGCGGGTGGTTTCTCCGTAATTCAATTTTGTGAGATTCAAGCGTTCCGTTGCAAAATCAATCTTTGATTATCTCAACGAGGGCAACTGAAATGGTTTGGTTAACTGCCACCACACCTGCCGATTAACCGAATTATGCCAATCTGAATTCTTTGGGTAATAGGATGAATTAGAAAGCTGAAGCGTTTGGTTATTTAAAATGGGATTGGGTCTAAGCTTGGAAGTGATAACATCGCTTTGCGCTATGTTGATAGAAAATTCCTCGGTCTTCAAAAAGGGGTTATTGGTACGCGCTGTTGCCAAGGCGCTCTGAATGGAATAAACGGTTTGAGCTTGAACCACAACTGCCCACGACAACAACACAAAAAGAATTACAAAAAACCTCATGAAAGCATCGCCAATCAATAGTTGTGTATTTTTTTTAAGCGCCTAGTTCACAATGTTACGAGAAATTTACGAAGTAGGATTATTTTGTTAAAAGTTTTTACTGAAAAGGTGAATAGGCTGGCAGTGCGAATTCTTCTTCTTTAATGGAGGAGAACATAAACCCACAAATTACTTTAGGGTAAAAGTAGGTTGACTTCTGTGGCATCGTTGAACCGCTTTGGCAAACATGTTTCACATCTTCAATGGAAACATCTTGTGTAATGATGGCAAGCTGTGCTTCTTCACGCATCACTTTGGTAAGACAATCGCTAAAGCTTCGGTCGAAGGTAATATTTTCGGAGGCACGCTGATCTTTGCCTTGAATACCCAGGATTTTTTCGATGATAAAATAATGCATTACCGTGAGGTCCAGATTTTTGACTTCCTCTGGAAATGGCCAACGCATGGTAGCAATGGCTTCTGGTTTCAATCGCACTTTAAAAGCTTTGTCTTTGAACAATAGACCAAATGCCCATTTTTTTCCAACAATAATTTCATTTAATGTATCGGCATCTTCAATTTCACGAACTATGAAATCGTGGCTAAGCTGCGCAATGATTTTATGTTCATCAAAGTCTTTTAAATTCTTAATGAGACGGTGTGTTGGTAAAATGCGGAGATCACCGGCTTCAGTGTTGGTGAGATACATCAAGTGAAAATTATATCCTTCATTGCCCGTATGATTAGGATTGGCCTTCATACATTTTTGCCGATAGACCAACGAGCCTTCGTAGCGGTGATGGCCATCCGCAAGAATCACTTTCTTATCCTTTAAAGCGTCAATAAATTTTTGGATGATAGAAACATCGTGAATGACGGCTAAAACATTGCGAACACCTTGGTAATCCTCAACTTCATACAACGGACTTTGGATAGCCGCGTCCATGTATTTCTCCAATTCAAAATTGGAATCGGTGTATAGTCCGTGAGTTGGGCTAACGTTTAGTTCGGTTTTTTCTAATAGTTCTATGCGATCATTTACTGACTGTGGAATAGTGTTCTCATGGCGCAATACCACATTCTCGCTAAATTGATAGGCGCGTATGTTGCACACAAAACCTTTCCGGCAATATTCTTTTGAGTCGCCCGTTAACTTGAAGTATAGAAAATACACGTAGATGGCGGGCAGCTTGTCTTGGATTAGTACGCCATCCTTTTTCCAATCTTCTAACAATTTTTTTGCGTGGTTGGCAGCATCGGGTGGTTTTGGTACCGAGAGGTGAATGGAGTTGTAAGGATTTTGATAGAGTGCTGCCCGTTGCTTTTCAGAGACCACATCAAAAAGGGGCGATGTAACATCATCAATCTCTTTAATCTTTTGTGGATTGTAACGCCAAGCGCGAAAAGGTCTTATTTCAGCCATGTTTTGGTCTGCTAATTTCGCGCTAGTTACAACAGGTTTTGTATTTAAGCTAGTCTATTGGTTTTCCATTTGCTAACCGCTATGCCAACATGCTCGCTTGTACTCATCTGAATTTGCTTCGATGAAGTAAGCAAGTGAGTGGCCAGCGCTGACGCGATCATTTCTTCTTCTGCTGAAGATTCGGGTTTTAAAACTTCAGGCTTGAAATATTGCTCTACAAATTTCGTTGAGAAATTTCCTGAGCGAAACGCTTCGTGTTTCATTACAAAGTGACAAAAACCGAGCGTTGTCTCTACTCCCGTAATTTCATATTCTTCGATGGCACGAATCATCTTTTCAATGGCGCGTTCGCGTGTCTCATCATGACAGATCATTTTAGCAATCATCGGGTCATAATAAAAAGGAATTGCCATTCCCTGTTCAAAGCCATCATCTACACGGATGCCATGTCCTTGCGGACGTTTATATGTTT
>DPLR01000075.1 GCA_003541895.1 Cytophagales bacterium
GATCTTCGCCCCAAGTTTCAACCGATGATTTTAAAAAAGCAATCACCTTTTCATATTTGGTGAGATAGAAACTGTCGTAAGAGGATGGAGTCTTCGTCTGGTCTTGCATCATCTCAACTATTGTTTTCAATTTATCTTCAGTGTGGGCAATTCGCTCATTCATACAATCAGTTTTAATAAATATACTTAAAAAATAAACACGGATTTCTTGGCAAAGTCCAGCTATTTTGCTATAATTGCTTATAGTCACTGCTTCGCAGGACATCGGGTTAACTCCCATTATCTTATTTAAAAATCAACATACTACTTGTCGGGAAGAGTTCTGAATCAGTTTAGATACTAATTCCGTGTTTATATGTGTCATCATTCCTATGGTTCTAATGACAACAAACGTGAATCCTAACACGCTGTCAAATGGGAAACCCTTTTCGTTATTGGTGATGGGTGGCGTTCGAACATCCACCCTTCATTTTACAGCCAATGCCGAGAAGATAAATAACGTTAAGGACAGTTCACCGTGTTCAGATGCAAACGGTATTCATCGAGAATCACTCACTCTGTGAAAGGTAAAAGGAAGTTGATGAGTTGCAGCTATCAGAAAATCGTTTCAATGTATTTCCCTGCATAATAACAAAGCAAGTAGGGCGAACTATTTCATTTGATGAATTAGTTCAAAAGATCAAATCAAATAATCCAGTTGTTGATCTTGCAAGGCAGCATGGTAAAGGCTCTTTAGTTTACGATGAACTCAAACTAAACAATCTTGAGTTCTTCTATCCTAATCTTTGGAGTTCGACCAATCTCCATAATCCAAAGTACAGTTATGGCACGGGTTACGTCTATCTGGACGTTGACCTTAGTAATAAGGGAGAAGCAATTAAGTATCGTAGTGAATTAACTAACCTGCATCCTTACATATTTGCCAGTTGGTTGTCATTATCAGAGAAGGGATTGGGAATCCTTGTTAAAGTTGAAAACGGAGGTAAGTTCTATTTCGAACAGTACTGGAAAAAGTTAAATGAACTTATTAGCGGAGTTGATCCTCAGACTAAGAACTACAATCGAAAGTGCGTCATTAGTTATGACCCCGACATTTACATAAACAAAGATGCATGTACCCTTGATTCGTATTTCACTTTTGAAAAGAATTCAATTAGGTACTCTACCATTATTTCAAATGATGAATTTGAAAACATTAATACGCCCGTTATATATCCAGAGGGCAAGGATGTTCTGGAAATCAATCTGTTTAAGTACAAAAAATCCAAAATTGACATCGGTCATAGGAATAAAACTATGGGTTGTATTGGTTCAATACTGATAGCTTTAAATCCCCTTGCAGATTACCACCAACTTTTCAATGCACTTCAATCCATCAATAAAAACTATTGCTCTGTTCCGTTAACGGAAAAAGAAGTCGGCAACTCTTTGAAGGCGAACATCAGGAAATATAAAAAAGGCGATCTGGATGTCAGTGGTTATTACACCAAGAAATTTATCTTCTGGCATCCTGAGTGTCGTCTAAATAGAAACGAAAGAATCTCTATTGGTAGAAGATTATTAGCCGAATCAAGATTCAACTTAAGGGAAAAATTGATATTGGATACAATTAAGGTTTTAAATGATCAATCCATACCAGTAAACTCAAATGCAATCACGGAGTACACCTTGATGAAGAAAACCACTTTCTATGACATTGTTAATAAATCCAAAAAAGTGCAAAATGAATTGCACTATTTCCATTCGAAACAATATATCCCTTTGGGGAATAATATGTGTCAAAAGGAAAAAGTGCAAAGTGACTGCACCATTTTGATTGCAAATAACACTAATCAGGCTGGTCAGAACGTAAATGGAAAGAGCCTCAGTGATACCTATCAGCGCATTTACGAGGCATTAGAAGAACTTCAGACGTATCAGGATAAAATAAACCAACAAAGAGTCTCTAAGAGTACTGGATTGTCCTTACGAACTATTAAGACTTATTGGACTCCGTCTTTCAAAGATTTGGTGAAGGAGTATAATGATTCGTTTAAAAAGACGAACGGTGATATAAAGTTTGATCCTACTGTTGATGAATTGGAAACGGAAAACTACTATCGAAACATTTTGAACCCCTTAACCGATGAAAAGAAGTTCGATGATTTTATTGCAAAGCTGAGGTTGTCAAAATTATGGAGTACCGAGAAGGGATTCATTGCGATTTAAGTCTCGGAAATGAAAATCGAACTACGTTTGAGCAAAGAAAAAGATTCAATTTGTGATAACAATTTTGTTTTTTATCCGTATAGAAAATCATAACCACAGACAAGAGTTTCACAGAAAACTAAACCAACTTCTGAGCTCTTGTCGATTAATAGTATCCCGTTCGGATCGGGGTTGGGACTGCGAGTTGTCCACCATAACCAAAACAAATGAAAAAGAAACCGCTCTTAGGAGCGTAGCATTGCTATGCCCATGTCGATCCATAATTGATCGCAGAAGGAATTGCTATGCCAAAGACTAAACGGGAGACAGCGTTATCTGAAATGAAAAAGAAAA
>DPLR01000417.1 GCA_003541895.1 Cytophagales bacterium
AGTAATACGTAACACCATAATCGCCATTTTGAAATACATCACCGGTGTCGTCATGCAAATACATTCTTGCACGTTGATCGTTGGGATCGTAAGTAGCCAAAAAAGCACTGTCAGCTTCAATGTCTCCACGTCCTCCTTTATCTGAAGAAGCATAATAGGTGTTCATATTATTTACACCCGATTGCTCAGATACTTGAATGGCAAAAATATCTTCGGACGTGTTGAAGATGCGAACGCCTCTTCCTGTATAAGGAAATTCTTCTGCATAGGTATTGGTGAGTTTGTAAAAGCCAGAACTAATTACTCGGTCGGCTGCACTGAGTGCATTGGGATAATCATTCTGCATTAAATAAACGCGCGATAACATGGCAGCTGCAGCTCCCGGAGTGGCGAAATAGTAAGTAACATTATCCGGAGTTGCCAACTTTGCTTCGGCATCGTTTAAATCGTTTATAATTTGCGTATAAACCTCGGCTACACTATTGCGACTTGGTTTAGCCTCGGCATCGCTAAGTGAATGGGTTGGTGTGAGAATGATAGGCACGCCCGGATTTCGAGCAGGGTTGCCATCCGTGTATGTCTTCGCAAATAATTTAACGAGTTCGAAGTAGACGCAAGCGCGAATAAATTTTGCTTCACCTTCTACTTGATCTTTGAGCGCAGGGCTTACAACATTAAGGGAATTTAAAACTTCGTTGGTTAAATTTATTGCAGCATACCCTTCGAGCCAAACGCTGGCCACAAAATTATTATTCACCGGTATAACTTTGTTGTTGATTTGACTCAGGCCTTGATAAGTGCCAAAGAAAGAGAAATCACTTGTGTAGGCGAGTAGATCACCGTACACCTGAATACCACCATAGTACAAATCACCTGAAGAACCACCCCCCAAATAATTATAAGCACCGATCAATGCACCTTGCACATCCTTAGAGGTGAGGAGCGCCTGACTGGCATCAATGTTTTGAGCGGGCTCAATGTTTAATTTGTTATTGCAGTTAAAGCTGATCATTGCGAGTAACACAACGAATGCAATTCTATTGATTAAGTTTTTCATCTTGTTCTCGTTTAAAAGTTAGAAACTAAGATTTAAGCCGGCAGTAAATGTCTTAGGCTGTGGTGCAGAATAAAAATCAACACCCTGATTGATGTTGCTTGCCTGATAGTCTGCATTTACTTCTGGATCCCAACCTTTGTAAGAGGTGAATGTCAATAGATTTTGGCCAGTGAAATAAATTCTGATTTTATCAACCTTAAATTTTGATGCAACCGACTTTGGTAAGTTGTAACCAAGTGTCAATGTTTTAAGGCGCAAATAAGAACCATCGCTCAACCATCTGTTGGATGGATTTACTCCATTCCCAAAAAACATTCTTAATTCAGGAACTGAAGTTTTATCGCCCGGGTTTTTCCACGCATTAAGTTGATCAGGCGTTTGGTTATCAAATCCATTGCTGGCACTAGCAGACATATACTGTCCGCCACTGTTATAAATTTTATTGCCTTGAACACCTTGAAATAAAATGCTTAAGTCAAATCCTTTGTAGCTAAATGTGTTTGTAATACCTCCGTACCAGCGAGGGTTGGGATTGCCGAGTACAACTTGTTGAGCAGCGTTAAAATCATTGGTTGTTGTTTTGTTAATTGACCCATCAGGGTTTTTAGTATTCAGCACATAAACAGCGTCACCATTGTTTGGGTCAGCACCAGCAAATTGTCGGCCATAGAATACGCCAATTGGTTGACCTTCCATGGCACGGTTCAAGTCGTTGGTTCCTAAAATTTGTCCGCCAAGGTTGGTCACCTTGTTTCTGGTGTTTGCTATGTTCAAACTTGTAGACCATTTAAATTCACCAACCAGATTTTGGCTGTTGATGACTAACTCAAATCCTTTGTTTTCGAGTGAACCAATGTTTTGAGTGTAGGTTGAAAAACCAGATGTTCCTGGCAAGGCTTTGAACAGCAGCAAGTCGTGTGTTGATTTCAAATAATAATCAGCTTCGACTGAAATCCTTCCGTCAAGAAATCCAAAGTCGATACCAATATCAGTCTGCGCTGTTGTTTCCCACTTGAGGTTTTTATTTATTAATTGAATGGGTGCTTGACCACCTTGGCCAACATAGTTTGCAGGACCATACAATCCTCGCGCTGAGAAGTTACTGATCTCTGCATTCCCGGTAAGGCCATAACTGGCTCTCAATTTCAAGAAGCTGAGCACAGGAATATCTTTCATGAAAGGTTCTTCAGAAATGATCCATCCGGCTGAAGCCGCTGGGAAAAATCCATACCGATTACTTGCACCAAATCGCGATGAGCCATCAACTCGTCCACTCAATGATAATAAATAGCGGTCTTTCAATTTATAATTGCTCCGTGCAAAGTAGGAAAGGAAAGAAAAATCACTCGGGCCGCCTCCAATTGTTAGTATCTGAGCGGGTGCATTTAACGCCCTACTATAACCATCGCTTGGATACTGTTGTGCAGTCATGCTTGATCCTGTATTTGAAGACTTTTGAAACGCCATACCACCGACAATGTCAAATGAATGTTGGTCGAATTGTTTTTCGTAGCGCAGAAAATTATTGGTTGTAACGTTAGCAATAATTGTGGTCGTGTATTTTCCATAGCCATTGGGTGTTCCAGTATCTCGCACCGTAGCGGCACCGAGATATTCATCTTCTGTCTGCAGTAAAAAATCAAATCCTTCCTCCGATCTGAATGTGAGCCCTGGTAAGATTTTATATTGAGCATACACATTTCCTAACCCACGGTAAACAGTAGCTACATATCGTGCATTATTGACACTGATCAATGGATTATAATAAACCGGGAAGTTGGTGTTTGGATTTCCCGTATTCGGATCTAAAAGTCCACTCAATAAATTTGTTCTGGGGTCGATTATTGGAGTGATTGGTGACAATGCAACAATCTGTAAAGGAGTGGAGAAAAAATCATCATTTGATAAACGATGGTTTTCTGTTCTCGCGATGTTGAAGTTAACGCCAAAACTCAATTTCTCTGTGGCCTGATGATCAACATTTACTCGAGCGCTCAATCTTTTTAAGCTATTGCCGATGAGAATGCCTTTTTGATCTAGGTATTGACCACTGACATAAAATTTTGTTTTGTCGTTTCCTCCAGATGCACTCAAATCAATTTGATTGAAAGGAGCTGCCCTGAAAACTTGGTCCTGCCAATTGGTATTTACTTTGCCAGTGAGGTAGTCGGTATTTCCAGCTGAATATCGGGTTAGTCTGCTTGTATTATAAGCTACGTAATCAAAACTTGGATCGAGCGCAAAGGCGCGTTGTGCTGCATCGGTTTCCATTTGTACGTATTGTTGTGCATTCAAGAACTGTCGCCTTCCCGTTTCACGGCTGGAGCCTGTTAAGAAGTTTAACGTGAAATTAGTCTTCCCTGATTTTCCACGTTTGGTAGTAATAAGTACCACACCGTTTGCCGCGCGCGATCCGTAAATAGCCGATGCGGATGCATCCTTCAAAATTTCAACCGAGGCTACATCATTGAAGTTGAGGTCTGAGAGCGGATTGGTCTCAGCACCGTTGCTCGATTGACTTGCCGTTGTTATTGGAATTCCATCGACTACATACAAAGGTTGATTGCTGGCAGAAAGAGAAGATGCTCCTCTAATGCGCACCTTAACACCTTGGCCGAGTTTACCATTTTGCGATTCGATAAAAACCCCTGCCGCCTTTCCTTGCATGCTCTGCTCAATGCTTGTCACTGGTACATTTTGCAATGACGAACTTGTGATGCGCGAAATGTTGCCGGTAAGGTCTCTCTTTTCTTGAGTGCCATAGCCCACAACAATAACTTCACTCAATTGCTTTAAGTCGGCATCCATGGCAACATTGATCATCGTTTGGCTACCCACTAAAATTTCTTTTGTGGTGTAACCGATGAAACTAAAAACAAGCACATCGTTTTCGGTTGCGGAGATGCTGTAATTGCCGTCAGCGTCACTGGTGGTGCCAATGCTTGAACCTGTGACTAAAATATTTACACCGGGAAGTGGAGCTGCATTATCTGACGAGGTAAGTTTTCCCGTGATCGTTTTCGTTTGTGCCCACGCTTCGCCAGCGCAAAACATCAACAATAGAAACTTGAGTAAAATTATTTTTTTCATAGGCATTAAATTTTAGGTACGGTAAGTTAGTAAACCCGTGCAATTTTTTTTTGCATTGTTAAACAAATGCTCGATTAAAAACTAATTTTCTTCAGTCAAACATACCATAAGGTTCGGGATCAAATTCAAAAAGAAGTAGTTGACATAATTCAAACGAAATTGATACCTTGAATAAATATTTTGATCTAAACACTTATTACTCATGGACAAGAAGAGCAAAAAATTTTTATTCGATTACCTCAACAATGCTTCACCAACTGGTTTTGAATCTTCAGGGCAGCAGATTTGGTTGGATTATATAAGGCCTTACATTAATGATCACATCGTTGATGTATATGGAACTGTGGTGGGCGTAGTAAATCCAAAAGCACCTTACAAAGTAGTAATTGAAGCACATGCGGATGAGATCAGTTGGTTTGTTAACTACATCACAGACGAAGGATTCATTTATGTTAGACGTAATGGTGGATCAGATCATCAGATTGCACCCTCGATGAGAGTAAACATTCATACCGATAAGGGTTTAGTCAAAGGTGTTTTTGGCTGGCCTGCCATTCATGTGCGCGATGCCGGCAAAGAAGAAACTCCAACACTGAAAAATATTTTCATCGACATCGGGGCCGAATCAAAAAAGGAAGTTGAAGCGATGGGTGTGCATGTTGGGTGCGTGATCACTTTTGTAGATGAATTAATGGAATTGAATAAAAATTATCTTACGGGCCGCGCACTAGATAACAGAATGGGCGGCTTTATGATAGCTGAAGTAACAAGGAGATTAAGTGAGAATAAGAAAAAACTGCCCTTTGGGCTTTACATAGTTAATGCCGTTCAAGAGGAGATTGGGTTGCGGGGGGCCGAAATGATTTCACGAAGATTAAAACCTGACCTCGCTATATGTACGGATGTAACCCACGATACAGGCTCGCCCATGTATAATAAAAAGGAGAGCGGAAACTTGAAATGTGGACTTGGACCAGTAGTATGTTATGGCCCTGCTGTTCAAAATAATGTTTTAAAAATGATAATCCAGACCGCACAGAAAAAGAAAATACCGTTCCAAAGACAGGCGGTCTCTCGCTCTACGGGCACAGATACAGACTCTTTTGCTTATTCGGCCGAGGGAGTTGCTTCAGCATTGATTTCATTACCTTTAAAATATATGCATACTACCGTTGAGACAGTTCATAAAGAGGATGTCGAAAACGTTATAAATCTGATCTACGAGGTTCTACTCCAGGTTAAGCCTGGCCACGACTACCGATATATTAGGTAAAATTCAAGAAATCTTACATCCGAAAGGATCAGTTCAATGTAGGCCGTTCTGCGCAAGTAGGGCGGCCTACTTTTGTATTGTAAATCACAAACCAAATCAAAATGAAGGCAATAAAAACATTATTAGTAGTCCTAACCGTAATGATCTGCAGTGCGGTCAATGCGCAAGAGGGTCGTCCGATGCATGAGGTATATTCCATGATGGTTTTCAATTTTGTTAAATATGTGCAGTGGCCCTCGGATGATAATACTAAAGAATTCATCATTGGCGTAATCGGTAACAGCGATATTTACAATACGCTCAATTCTTGGTATGCTGGTAAGGCCAAAGGCAACAAGGTTTATGTGATCAAAAAATTTAAAGATGCTTCTGAGCTTTCAGATTGCCAAGTAGTATTTATTGATCGCTCTAAGAGTGGAGAGTTTGATGCCGTAAACAACAAAGTAAAAGGTAAAGGTACCTTGGTTGTAACAGACCGCAACGGATTAGGATCAAAAGGAAGCTGCATTAATTTTAAGACTGTAGATGAAAAACTTCGCTTTGAGTTGAATCAGCACGCGATCGAAGCTTCAAATTTGAAAGTGGCGAGCGCTTTGGCGAGCATGGCGATATTAATTTAATTGGGTTTGTTTGTGTGAATGAAGACCCTGGGTAAAACCGGGGTTTTCTCTTTCGTAAAGTTTTCACGTAATTTGGGTCACCCTAAACCTGTGTTTATATGAAAAGATTATCTCTAGTCGGATTATTTGTTATCTCCTCCGTTGGTATGGTAATTGGCCAAACAGAAAAACCAATCCATGAGATTCATGCAGCCATGATTTACAATTTCATGAAATATGTTCAGTGGCCTGATGATGGTTCTGGGGGCGATTTTGTGGTAGGCGTATATGGAGAAGATAATGTATTCAACACATTAAAGAGCTATTATGATGGTAAGCCAAAGGGCTCAAAAAAATATGCTATCAGAAAATTGAACGATGTTTCTGAAGCTGCGTCATGCGCAGTAGTTTACATTGGCAAAAACAAGGGAAAGGATTTTGAAAACATTAAAAACGCGGTAGCCGGAAAAGCCGTTTTAACAATAACCGATAGCTTCAATCTTGGAAAGAAAGGAAGTTGCATCAACCTGAAAGTTATTGATGAGAAATTACGATTCGAAATCAACCAAGCTTCGATCAATGGCGCATCGCTCAAAGTGGCGAGCCAGTTGGCCAGTATGGCGATTATGATTTAAAGAATTGTAAATCCAACGCTTTTAAGGTCCTCCCAATAAGTTGGATAAGATTTATTCACTACTTCCGGATTTAATATAGTAACGTCAGTTTGTGTTGCCCAAGGTGCAAAACCCATGGCCATTCGGTGATCGTGATAGGTTTCAATAGATTGCGTAAGGCTTTCAATTTTGCCCGGAGTCAAAGTCCACCTTCCCGTTTCGGGTTCATCCAAAGTTGCTCCGATTTTCATTAGCTCATTTTTCAATGCAGCAATACGATCCGTTTCTTTAATCCTTAAACTCTCCAAACCTGTAAAATTTCCTGCGATGCCTTTGGCAGCACAAACAGGTAAAACAGTTTGGGCCAAGTCAGGACAATTTTTAAAATCCCATGTTAAATGAGTATCAGATTCTTTCTTGGTTAATTCAAGTTCACCATTTTTAAAAATTGAGTTGACACCTAATTTCGCCATAACGTCAACAATTACCCGGTCTCCTTGCAATGAATTCTCCGAAATAGTAGGCAACGTTATTTTGGCATCTTTAGCCAAAGCAACAAATGCAAACCAATAGCTCGCAGCCGACCAGTCAGCTTCAACTGTAACAGCAGAAGGCTTGTAAATTTTATTTTGAATGGAAATAATTTTCTTGTCAAAATCGAGATTTG